>DASUZI010000118.1:0-3954 GCA_036376955.1 Nitrososphaeraceae archaeon | reverse complement strand
ACATCCTACCATCACTGTCTCAGAACGCATTGCAACTGATTTAAAAAAGATGGGAAACAAAAACGATGTGTTTGTTGTTCCCAATTTTCCTCTTGAATCTGAAATTAAAAATATCGATATTCCCAAATATAATAGAGATATTAACAGTGTGTATCAGGGCAGAGATGGCATATCAGTTGATATATATCCTCATAAAAATTTAGAAGGGCTAGAAAATGTATTTTTGGAAAATGATATAGGCAATTTGATTTTTATTGGGTGGAACGAAAAAAATAAAGAAAAGGTGTTCTTTAAAGGTCTCTTACCTAGAGACATAATGTTTGGAGAAATGTCCAAATATGATATAGGTTTGCTTCCTTGGAAAAGACATTGGTCTCACCCGTATTTGAATCCTAATAAATATGCAGAATATGCTCATGCTGGTTTATTAATTATTAATTCATCATCATTAGAAACAATTTCGGAT
The DNA here is from genome assembly GCA_036376955.1 of Nitrososphaeraceae archaeon. Lineage (GTDB taxonomy): Archaea > Thermoproteota > Nitrososphaeria > Nitrososphaerales > Nitrososphaeraceae > TH1177. Next base: position 3,488 of record DASUZI010000118.1, on the reverse strand, counting down.
ACATTAAAAGGAAATAACGAAACCATTGATAATTATAATGAGTTGATTACAAAAATTTCTTATTATAAAGAAAATACCAATGATTTGTATAAAAAAAGAATCGAGACCTACAACTTTGCAAAAAAAAATCTTTTATGGGATAATTATGAGAAGAATATTTTACATGCATACCAAATTTGTTAAGAAGATAGTTCCAAGCCAATCGATGAGGTTTATACGAATTCTTTAATTTATATTTTTTAAATTGCCTTTATAGAGAATATATATTTAATAATAGTATACTCTTTCCAGCTTTAATTGTAAAAAATATTTGCAGTGGTAATTTGAATATGTTCTTAGCATTTTAACAATCTTCTTTTTAGGTTGTTATTACTTTACTTATGAAGTGGAATTATTTTAATATTCTACTAAGTATCCAGTGCATCAAAAACTTATTTTTATGTATTGTTAGACTATCTGAATAAGAATGATTTAATATATTGTTTTAATTTTATATATTGAATATATCTAAGAAACCTTCTCAAATCTTCTTCATAGAGATCAATATCGTTACTCATATATCCTTGAAGCATATATATAGCCCCTTTAGGATTTTTCAAAGAAAGTAAACCAATTCTTCCAGCAGAATACATTCTAATATAACCTAAAGCCTTAAGTGACTTTCCATAAGATATATAAGTTTCTTTTTTATAGGATTTTCGTGTAGGTCTGCTTGTAAGACTAATAAGATCATTTAATACATTTACTCTGTAACCTATTTGCTGGGCTTTTATCAGTAGATATGTCTCAAAACCAAACTTTAATGGGTATTGAAGACCTATTGTTTTCCAGAAATCACTTCTAACAATCCTACCTGATCCTCTTGGAACTTTACTTTTTTCCCCCTTAATCTGTCCAGAACAAATTGCTATATCTTTATTTTGATCCATATAATCTATAATGTTTTTTATATAATTTGAAGGGAGAATATGATCAGATCCCAAAATCATTATATAATCATATATAACGTCTGGTAATAATTTCGCAAGACCTCGATTAATTACATTTGCAAGATTTGGTGTTCCATGAGCATCAAATCCTCTATTATCAATGTTAATCAGATCAATATTAGGAAAAGAATTTACAACTTCTTTAGTTTTGTCTTCAGATCCATCATTTATTACAATAATCTTATTATCTATATCCTGATTTAAAAGCGCACTTAATGTTTCCCCTATAAACTTTTCTTCATTTCTAGCTGGAATTATCGTTGCAATTCGACATTTTATATTCCTCATAAACATTTAAGATTTATTAAAATTAGAATTAATGTTTTTTGTTGAACTATAATGATTAGTAGTGGTAATAGTTCAGTATTCTCAAATGAAATAAAGATTTTTAATAATATAAAACTTTATTTGTTGAAAAAATACTACTCCTAAAGAGCATTTACTAATCTATTCATTTTATCTAAATTTATTTCAAATCCAAATCTTTTTTCATCTTTTTTCATTGACGTGTACATTTTCATCATTAATGGAAAATGCTTAATTGTACTTAATTTTCCCTCCATTTTCAGTCTTACAATCCTATATACATCTTCATAATAATTAAATTTCTTCAAAACTAACTTTCGGTATAGTTTAAAATCAAAGTTTTTAGATTTATCAAAAACAGTTAAAAAGATTTCACAGCATAACAAGGATGGAATTATTCCTTCCCCTAACATGGGAAAAACGCATCCAATAGATTCTCCCACTCCTATAATATTATTATTAAAAAATGGCTCCATACACTTTGGTGGAGCTAGGCGTATAGGTCGTCCTATTTTTTTTATGATTTTTGCTGATGGATGGTTATGAAAAAATTCTTTAATCCCATAATATTTTCTATCAATATCTCCAGCACCTACAAAGGCTCTACCTTTATCAATTGGAAAGTACCAAAAATATCCCCTTGCCCCTTTGTAACCTATTACATAGAACTCATTATCAGTTGTAATAGTATCAGGATTTTCTATGAGATATTCATAGGCAGGGATGATAAAATCGGTTGTTGATTTTGGCAATAGTGAACGATGGAGGCCGGTACAATCTAAAACATAATCATAATCATTAAAACGAAAACTACTAGTACACTTAAATTCGTAATTAACCTTCAAATTTTTTAAGAGATCATGTTCCCATTTTTGTTTGTTGTAAGTAACTAGCCCAATAAGTTCCAAATATTCTTCTTTATTGTTTGGCAGTTCCATTCGTAACTTTTTTCCAACATGAAAAATATATTCATTAAAATTTAATCCTACATCTTTTGAAAATTTTTCAAGTATATTTCTCGAAGCCCCCCAAGCACAAACAGCCCAATGATTTTGCTTTTTTGAAGATTCAAAAATGGTAACATCATGTCCTTCTTTTTGTAACATGAATCCTAAGTAACTTCCAGCAACTCCAGCTCCAGCTATAGCTAGTTTCATATCAACATGATCTTAAATTTTACTTATAATTCTTCTTTATTAAAATGATGTCAATAAGCGTTAGAATTTAATAAATACAGAAAATTTATTATCTAAAAAATCAAAAAAGATTGACTGTTCATTCTATATGTAATATTGCAAAATAATAAGGTTTTTTAATTATTATTGAAATATAGTCATTAAAATTTTAAATGAGTAAAGAAAAGCGTTAAAAAGTATCAAGTGTACTAATAAATAGTTACAATAAAAATCGTCTATACTTAGTTATAATAAAAATAATAGATTAACATAAATATGTCAGTACCAAACCATCTACTAAATGAATAGAACACTAATGGCATATATGTTGGCAGCGATAATATCATTCTCTGCCGTTGCAGCAATAACAATGCAACCAATATCTTTAAGCGCCCAAACCCAACCAGGACAACAACCACCAACAGAAACTCCACAATCATCAACACAACCATTAGCCATAAGTCCATCATGCGGTCAAGTTATAACACAAAATGTTATTTTAACTTCTAACTTGAATTGTGCAGAAAGTGATGGTCTTATAGTTGGTGCAAGTGATATAGTTGTAGATCTTAACGGACATACAATATCTGGTCCAGACGTAGATAGCGATACAAAAACTTCCAGTAAAGTAGGAATCATGATACCAAATATGAACAATGTAGTAGTTCAGGATGGTACAATTGAAGGATTTCAAGCTGGTATCTTAATGACAGGATCTCAAAATGTTGAAGTTAAAGGAATAGTTGCTAAAAATAACCAAATAGGATTATTCAGTACTGGTGCGAGCATACTCAATGCACATTTGTCCATAATTATGAACAACCAAATTGGTATTGCAGGACACTCTACCCAACAAAGCACTATAGAAAATAATATCCTTTTCCAAAATACATTGGCAGGAGTAACATTAGTTAACTCAGATAACTCTGTTATCACTTTGAATTCTATTACTGAATCTGGAAATGGTCTTTATATAGACAATCAAAGTAACCAAAACAATGTTAACTTTAACAATGTT
>DASUZI010000117.1:0-5625 GCA_036376955.1 Nitrososphaeraceae archaeon | reverse complement strand
GATGCAAAATATTATGATATAGGATACAAATGTAAAGAAGAAATATTAAAAGAAAGTGATTTAGAAGAAGAAAATTTTAATATATTTGACATGTCATCGTGTAAGAATGATGAAAGTAAAAGCAAAGACTCTTTAGAAATAATTGACCATTATACCATATCTAAAATAAGTTAATTTTACCAAAAAATGTATTATTATATTATTATTTTTTTTATTACTCTATATAAAAAGTTTTGAAGATTATAGAAACACAATATTTGAGCAAATTGTATTGAGCTAAGAATCATTTAAACTCATGGTACTTATACGCCTTTCTTATTATAGAAAAATTTAATCTATATAACTAGACTATATTATTTTTTATACAAAAGTAAATATTAATCTGGTTTATTTGTTGACATAAAGATAACTAATAAAATTACCTCCATGTATTAAGATGGTACCATAATAGGGTATCTTGATTGGAGGAACCTAAGTTCAACACTTCAGATTGTATTCTTTATTTTTATACTTATTTGGCATTTTATTTATGTAGATAGGATATCGCTTTGAAAATTCACCATAATAATTATTCCTTTTTTATTATTGAGAGATAATAATAGACACTTATTGTGATTACAAAAAATTATATTAATTTAAAACCTAAAATGAGAATTTCGAGATTAATAAATATAATTGGTACTAAATGAATTAGAATCCAAATTCGAAATCATTTGGCATAGCTTTAAGTCATGATATGTCATTTTCTGAATCACCGGGCGATCTTCTTCTGCCAGATCAGGTTATGGAAATTCAACTTACATAATTGAGCGTTAACCTCGTCTAGTAATTTTTATATATTTTAAACCCCTACACGAGACCCTAGGGAAACAAACAAGATAGGCATATTCTATCACAGGAGTCATATCCTTCTCTTAGTGCTTGCAGCGTAAGTATAGCTGGTTATGAATATAAATGAATTGAAATCTGTAATATTTATAGTATTTAATACAAACCTATTCTAGATATTGTTTGAACTATTTACCAAAAAAATTCAAACGTATTACAAGTTGAGAGTAATCTTTTTAATGCTTTAAATACGTCTTTTTTGATTTATTTTTGTGGGTAAAGTACAGCATTACCGAGGTCTTAATACCAACCGTGACACACTACAATAATATAAAACAAGAACTACAAGATCAAAAGACATCGAGATCGTTTCAGAATACAAAGGTATGCTTAATTCTGTTCCTTTACACAGTATTGTAGCCGTAAATAAATCTCCGAAGGTATGGGCTGGATCTTTACGTGAGATTCATGTATCCGTGACAGGTAACCCAAACGATTACGCCGTAGAGGTGGCATCCGGTGCATGGTTTGGAAGTCTTGTGTGGACAGGTGCTGTTGGATTAATAGTCGGTGGACCTATCGGTCTTGCTGCTGGAGCTACAGATGGAGGGATAATGGCATATGAATTTGAAAAGCATATGTGTAATAAGATTCTAGAAGTAGTTAAAAAAGAAAGTGAGATACAACCTACAGTCGATTCCATAGATCATTATTAATCATTATTATTGTAACGATCCACATCATCATTTCATGGTCCGATAGTATTAATAAGAATTCATACAATCCATGAGCCTACTGTTAGCAGGCAGCAACTATTACATATATCAATAATTTATATTGGGTCGGATTTTAACTGAGTGTTCTGTTCTCTTAATTCTGATAGGTTCAACAAATCCTCAAATAAACTAGAAAATTGAATAATAGTCTCATTAATTGTCGAGTAAGTAGCAAAGAGACTATTAGGACCAATATCTTGATTCAAATCTATAAAAAGCAAGTGTTCACGATCTATTATATAAAAAATAATATCAGTTCTTAAAATTTTAGCACTTTTTACATACTCTATATCCAAGTTAGGAGGATTTTTAGATAAGAAAAGTTTTAGATTAAATATATTATCAAATAAAATTCGGATTTTAAGATTATTGTTAATCTTAGAAGCACTCAATAATGAATTCAAGTTTATTAATAAATTATGATTATATTCTTTTTTAATAAATATTAATAATGAAATTTCAGTTTTTGCGTTGGTTGTCAAAATATTTATTGTATCTTTTATATTTTCTTTATCTATATATAAAAAAGAATTATTTCTTATTTCATCTTTATTTTGTTTGTCCCATAAAAATGGAAATTTTTTTTTATTTAATTCGATATCTTGATCAATTTTTCTATTTAATATATTTATTAGCTTATCGTACCAAAATAACGCTCCAGCAAGAAGAATGTAAGAAAGATTATATAATAAATCCCAAGTCCATGCATACTCTATAATAATATTTTTTCCTAAATTAAATGTAAAAATATATCCAACATCAGCAAAGGTATTCATTGTTACAGATAATGATATCAAGGCTTTATGTATAAATAAAAATTTTTTATAACGCAAATTCCAAAACAAAATAAGTGCTGGTATTAATATAATCCCATCTGATATGTGATATAGAATAGCAACTAATATTGAATAGATATCATTTGAATAAGTTATTACACTTGACTGAACCAAAAAAAGAATTAATAGTGCTGAAAAAATGGTAATTATAAATACTGAACTTTCACTAAATTTATTCTTCTTATTCCAATAGTAAAAAGATGAATACAAATGATGAGCCATAAAAACATATCCTAATAACCATAAACTATCGGCATAAGAAGGATATGGTATATCATTTCTCATAACACTTTGATAGTATGTATATAAAATTTCTGCGCAAAACCAAAATGATATTGCAATAAACAGTGATACATATTTTTTTCCTTTGCTTTTACGCTTTCTCTCCCTTATTATGAGTATGAGTGCAAATATAAATGACAATCCTGCGCTAATATCGATGACCCAGTTACTAAACATAAACCGTATTTCAGGATTATAGGTAGACGTTAAAAGATAAACTAGAACTGATGAAATAATGGATGATATAATTAATGCCAATAATAATAATTTTAAATCATTAATGGAAATTTGCATTCTATGTGACAGTCTTCTCAATATAATATTATTCTAACTTTAATATCAACATAAATAGGTTAATAATATTGATTTTTATCTTTTATAAAATAATTCTTCTTATTTGATTGCTATACTAATAGTAGGAGAAAGTTTACAAATATGGAAAATGTGCAATAGAGAATAAACTGTTAAATGCAAAAGCTTCCCTCTTGATTGTTTATTTATTGTATCCTTGAATTGAAAGCTTTCTAGTATATCTCTTTATGATTCTTAATTTAATGATTTATATCTAGACAAATATAAAAGAAGGAATTCTATTCAAAAAAAATAATGTTATTATTCCTCATTATTTATATTATCGTATTATAGTACTGTTCCTTTAGTAAATAGTATTTCATGATTACCTGGTGTTATATCTTCCCATACAACATAGATATAGTTATTAGATATTGCAAGTTGAGGACATTCTGAAATACCTGTATTGTTACTTAGATTCACTATTTTAGTTGACTGAAAATCGTTTTTGATATTAGCTAAAAATATATCTTGGTTTTCTTTTGAAATTACATCTTGCCATACTATATAAGAGCGGTCATCATAGGCGATTTCAACATTAGTAGGGTGAGAAATTTTATTGGAATAGTTTTTATTTTCAGATTTGGTAACTTGAATTGTAGATGGGTTGGTGAAACTAATACCATCATCATGGCTTTTAACAAAATATATGTCATTGATATTTTTTGAATGTAATCCACCCCAAGCCACTACTACTTCATCTTTAGATACTGATATTTGTGATTCTCCAAAATTATTATGAACTATTCTAGTTGTATTCTCAAAAGTTTTTCCTGTATTTGAACTTTTTATAAAAAATAATCCGTTATTTTTAATATCTTTAGAGGAGCCATTATTTTCGCTATTCCAAACAATGTATACATTATCTTGATATGAGTTGATTTTTGGATAAGCATCATGGGTATTGGCTACTAATTCGATTGTATCATTAAATGTATTTCCACTATCATTTGAGCTCTTAAAAATAATACTACTATTTTTAATATTATTTTGATCAATATCTTGCCATACTACATACACGTTTTCATTAAATGCAGAAATTTCTACATTATTTGAATTTTTAGAGTTATTGCTAAGATTTATTACTTTGCTAAATTCTGTGCCATTATCTATACTTTTTGTAAACATTATTTCTGTATTATTAGAATGTGTATTATCTGTCCATACAATAAATATGGAGTTATTAGATATTGCAATTTGAGGATGTTCTGAAAAGCCAGTATTATTACTTAAATTTATTGGTTTACTGAATGTATTTCCATTATCCTTACTCTTTTTGAAATAAATATCGTAATTATTTTCTTTTGATTTATCGTTAACAGACTCTTGCCATACCAAGTAAACATTATTATCAATTGCCGCTATTTGCGCATATACAGAATCGAGAGTGTTGTTTGTAATATTAGTCACATTTGCAAAATAGAAATCAGAATTAAATGTAATATCAATATTATTTTGAATTTTAGAAAAATTATTCAGAGTCAATTTTTTTTCATCGATTTCATCGTTTGCAAAAATTTCATAAAAATAAAATACAGAACTTATAACAATAGTGAAAAAAATTAATTTCAGTTTGCATTTATTAACTAGAGAAAGAATTTTGAAATTTGATTGTTGAATTATCATATTATAACTATAGAATTTTAATCTATATCAATATTTATGAAATCCAGTCATTAAAACAATCTATTATTAATCAAGCCAAAATATAAGCCTTGATCTGGATTATTGTTTTTATCAATTGTTGTCTTAGTTATATCATCAACAAAACCATTTGTTTTTAATTTCCCAATATTTTCGCTTAGCTGTTGTTGAGGGAATGAGGTACTATTGACGTTGGTATTGTTATCTTTTATATTTTCACAATCATTTTCAGGAGCTAAATCTTTTTGTGTAACATTAAAATCTGTTACTGTATCAGCGCCAGTTCCACAGATGAAAATATTTTTTCCTGGTTCACCAGTAAGTGTATCGTTTACAAGACCTCCATTTAGTGTATCGTTCCCTCTATCACCAAATAGCATATCATTTCCTTCCCCACCTTCTATATGGTCATTCTCACTTCCGCCTCGTAACCAATCTCTTCCTTCATTTCCATAAATTGCATCATCTCCATCACCTCCACTTGTCATCACCTGCCTCTCTGCCTCCTATTGTATCATTTCCCTGGAATCCTTTGATAGTATCTTGATTATTGTACCGGTAATACTATCAGCGTTTTCCAGTACCATTTGTCTCATCAGCCCATACCGTATTAATGATATAATATTTATTATCGGCAAAATCAGTTCCAAGAACGAATACAAAAAATAATCCTAGTACACAAAAGAGGGAGAGTTATACTAGTTGCATTATATATTTTTGATTGTATCATTAAAATTTAGATTCTTTTTATCGATTCTTAACATTTTTTGTAGGGTATAAATAGATTCTAAAATAAGAGTTAGTGAAACATTCTTACTTAATATTACATCAAAGCCTTTTCCTTTCTTTTTTTCTACAATGGCCTCTCAAAGCGCTGGTAATTCTTCGGATGCAGTATAATAGTTTTC
>DASUZI010000116.1:0-5306 GCA_036376955.1 Nitrososphaeraceae archaeon | reverse complement strand
CCACAAAGCGGCCCTTCGTACAAAACCGCCCACAAAGCGGCCCTTCGTACAAAACCGCCCACAAAGCGGCCCTTCGTACAAAACCGCCCACAAAGCGACCTTCCCCAAAAGGGACCACCTTGCCACATAACCTGATCAATTATATCAACAAAAAAACTGAATGAATTTATAGACAAATTTCACATAATTTCAGTCATATATCCAATCATAGAGTGTAACAATATAGGAAAAAAATACTACAACCATTGGGTGATAAAGAATATAGATTACAAGTTTTTGAGAGGTAAGGTAACACTAATATCTGGACCATCAGGTGCAGGTAAATCAACTTTAATAAATATTATATCTGGCATTATTTCTCCTTCTGAAGGAAATATTTTATTATTAGGATATAATTTACATTCAAATTTTAAAAAGGTTAAATCTTATATAAGCTGTGTCTGGAACGAACCTTCTCTCTTTTCAAATATGTCAGTTATTAATAATTTACGCTTTTTTTCGTACCTAAGAGGAGAGAATATTAAGGAGATAGATATTAAAGTAAATGATATATTACAAAGTTTTGAAATTATTCATGATAAAAACAAATTTATCAGTAATCTTTCTCAAGGAACTAAACGAAAGGTTGATCTTTGTAGAGCATTAATAAATAATTCTGAAATTCTTTTATTGGACGAACCATCTTCTTTCTTGGATAATAAATCAAAAAAAACATTAGTAAAAATACTTGGCAAATATAAAGAAGAAGGAAAATCAATTATAATTGTTTCTCATCATGCATCTCTATATTCCAATTTAATTGATGTAGTAATTATTATGAAAAATGGAAAAATTATATATAACCAGCCATTAGAAAATTTAATTAAGAACACAAAAGAATTCAAAAATGCTTTTATTTTAAAAACATCCAATAGATTGTTGGCAAATGATATACTACGAACTTTGCCCGAGATTGAAGATACTTACTTAAGTCAAAAATCTGTTCATGTTTATTTGAAAGAGGGTGATGGGGACTTAACTTCTATTATCAACTCACTAGGGAGTAAAGGATTAAAAATTAAAAAAATTATTAGCAAAGAGCCAAATCTTGATAAATTGATTGGAGAATTAATTAATGCTGATTAATGCATTCACATTATTGACCATAAAAAAAATAAGAAATAATCTTTCATTTACATTAAGCACATTTACAACAATATTGCAACCTATATTATGGTTAAGTATTTTTTTATATTTGAGAGAAGAACATATAATAATAAATCTATACAATAACCAAATCAGATATATTGATTTCTTAGTTTTAGGAATTTTTGTGTGGAGAACAGTAAGTTTTATTTTGGGAAAATTCCCAAGTTCAATAAAAGAAGATGCATCTGCAATACGCAGTATAATAATATCACCAGGAGGAGAAAAGATATTAATATGGTCTAGTATTATAGCCACGTTTTCTATTGCTATGATTATTGGTAGCTGCATATTATTGGCTGCAGTTTTATTATATGGTTTTTCTATTTTTCTTAATCATATTATAATCGCTTTCCTGGTATTTTTATTGATAATAATTATTCATTTTGAAATAGCAAGTATTATTGTTATTTCTCATATACATATAAAAGATATGAAAAGCATAGGTTTTATAACAACTACAATATTCGGGTTATCAGCAGGTGTTTTCTTCCCGGTAGAATTATTTCCTCCGCCTTTTGATAATCTTGCTTATGTTCTTCCATTAACACAAGGATTAACACTTATGAGAGAACTGTTGCTTTTTCCTAACCTTTTACCGAACATGAATTTATTGTTTGCACTCTTATCTGAGACAATTATTCTTTTCATATCAGCAATTATTCTATATAAAAAAAATTTCAAATCTTATTGGCTTGAGAAATTGTGATGGAGAATATAATAAATTTTTTTTATTACGTTAATTTTACTTAATGTTTTTATTTATTAGAAATAAAGTTATTTTGACAATAAATATAAAATTAAATTCTATTGGAATTGCTTATCGTGCTGCTAATGGATTGGGTTTATCCAAGTTTTTAATTAATCTCTTTTCACATTCAGAACCTTCAGGTGGATACAATTCTTTTCCTATTACACATGTATGAAATCTATCGCCAATCTGTATTGGACCCAAATCGGTATTTCTGTCAAATGCAAATGTTCTTTCAATTGTATATCCTCCTATTTTATCAAATTCCTTTTGAACATCTACTACTTCAGATTTGACTTGCCCTTTTAGCATTGTCATAATCTTTATTTTTTTAGCATTCTTTTTATCTTCCATTGGAACTGTTATTTTTACCTTAACTGGTTTGTTAATATCATTATCATCTTTAGCATTCTTTGTTTTATCTTCTTGTTTTACATTATGTGTAATTTTGTCAGTTAGTATTGAACTTGTATTATCATTATTACCTAATGTAGTAAAAGACACCACTTTCGGTTTTGAATACATATTATAATAACTAACAGTTTTATTGTAAACTTGTGACTTTGCTTTAAATAAACTTGATTTAGTGGGACTCGTAGTTGATTTGATATCGCCTTCATTACAATCAAAATTGTCAACAGTAATATCATCTATTTTTTGTTTATCAAAAGAAATTGATTTTATATTCATAGGATTTTCTACATGGTATGCACAAACAAAAAATTCGTCTGGTTTATGTGCACTATTTATCTCATTGTCTTTGTTCATAGAGAATGTAACTTTCAATTTTTTAGTAGACTCCTTTAACTTATCTAAAGGAATGTTTTTGACAAAGTCCTCTCCGTTAATGACTCCAACTACTTTAAGTAATCCTGTTTTGGATATATTTTGTAAATTAATATTTGAAATAACTTCTAGCTTGTTTTTTTCATCATCATTATTTTTTATATGAATTTCTGATCCTTGCGCCATGACTTTATCTATACTAAATAATGTGGTACTACAACAGCCTACAATAAACAACGCAACTATTATCGATTTATCCAATGATACTGGCATACCAAAGCAAGATTACCAAAGTTTTTAATCCATATGAAACATTTTTAATATACTATTTTATTATTATTTTGGATTAAATATTATTAGTTAACTATTTATTATAAAAAAAAGATATTAGAATATCAATCTGCAACAAGAAGAATACAGGTTCTATTCATTTTCAGCTTGTTGAAAATGGGCGTTAAAGGTGACTTTAACAACCCATTTTGAATATTCTATTTTGAGACAATTTAATCCAACATTTGGACGATTTTGCAATTTTACATTGGCGACCAGTTGTAATTATCAATTTTGGATCCATTATGAAAATATTCTGAATTGTTCTTTTCTGTTTCTTCGAGACAAAACCAATATCCTACTTCTGTAGATTTATACTTAAAAAGTGATAAAGTTGCTTTGTCGGCTGTAAGCACTAAATATCGTAGTTGGTTTAATAACAAGAGAACAAAAAGGTGGATATTCTGTTTAAATATTTGAAAAATTTGAAATAGATTTGAAATAAATTCTTTTAATATTGTCTCTTATTAATAACTAAATATAAAAAAACTAGATAAAATTATCATAGAAAGGTAAACCTAGTATACAATATGATACCATATTATTACATAATGGCTAATTCTAAATTTATCAAGATTTTTGATTAATTATATTACATTTATAATATTAATATCAAAATTATAATCCAATAAATACTGGTAAAAAATGAGTTATTATTTAAGATTTATTATAAAATATTCGAATGAGGTATCTATCTTCGAATCTATTAATATTTTTATGTGAATGTTTTCATATGAAATAATATATCATACAACTAATATAGATGATTCACTAATCCATGTATGTAATATGTTTCGGAATACTCTAACGTATTTTAAATAAACTATTTAAACATACAATACATATGCATATCTCGTTCTACTTAATGGTTCCTTTGATAAGTTTATCAATAATGCTAGTTCCACCTCATATTAATCTTCACTCAAACGCAATAGCTATTGAAGATGGCTCACCAGAAGGAAATGGTTTCTATAACAACTATGAAAATGATGGCTCAGCAGCAGAAAGAAATGGTTTCTACAACAACAATGAGGATGGTGGGATCAATTCAAATTATCCAATCAACACAAACGAATTTGAAAGATATTACACTGACAAACTAGTAGTCAAAGCTAAAATTTATTTACAAAATCTCGAAAGAGTTGGCTTTTTACGAATTAGTTCCCTTATAAATGGTGAAGAGATCATAAAAGATGTACCATTATCTGAAATAGATAGATCTATACCAACTATAACAATTGATCTTATGGTAAATAAGAAAAATGATATTGTCGAAGCAAGTGCTAATGATGAGTATCATGTCTGTGTATATCATATCAAAAATTTGATGCAAGAGTATGATTCTTTTACTAATTTTGATTGCAATGAGGGAGACCTACAATCAGTAGATATGCCTAATTATATAAGTCTCTTTCAGCCATCATCTCAAGTTTACCTAAAAAGCCAAAATTACCGTTATAACGCATTATATGAAGCTAGTCAATTCTACAATGGTTATAGTTATGGTCATAGTCCTGGCATGGAAATTGATGGTGACAAAGTAATAATTACTATATATTCACCTATGAGGATAGAATGGATACTAAAAAATTAAAGATAATGGCTATGATTAAAGGCCAAATTCAATCGGAGGTTATATATGACGTTCAAAATGAACTTAATAATATTGGTTATAGCACTATAAGCAGGACTTTTATTTTTGATAGGAATACCGATATTGGGTTAATTCATATTGGAGACAAATTCCTTGCATGTGTTGCTAGTGATGATTTAAGACCTCCAGAAGGTCAAGAATGTGAGAAAAGAATTCTAAAGAAATTTGATCAACCAAATGTGTTATACGCTAGGTAACATGATAATCAAGAATTAACTAATTTCTACATACATATAACAATTCAATTCTTTTTATATCATTGTAATCTCATTACCTTTATCGAAATAGTCAACTGGATTTTGGACTAATCTGATAACTCTTTAACTTCTAAAAATTCGTATAACCCAATTATTTTTTAATTTTTACAACCAATTTCGTTATAGTGAAATCATTTCTGTTGTAGGTATAAGATCATCAGAAAAAATTCATGAGGAATGTCTACAATTGATTGTAAAATCATTGATATATAAAGAATAAAAGAAAATACATTATCTCTAAATATTTAATAACCATTATAAAAGAACTTAATATTGTTAATATAATCTAAAAATAATTGTTATTGTTAAACATCTATTTTTTAATGATTTAATTAAATAATGA
>DASUZI010000115.1:0-19479 GCA_036376955.1 Nitrososphaeraceae archaeon | reverse complement strand
TTTACCTTGTGCAATTTCTTCTGATATCTTTAATGCTGCTTTTTCTTTGGTTGTTTCTGATAATAAATTTCTTAATCTATTTGTAATGTTAATATCATGCATTTTAGCTACTCTATCAGCTAAATCATAAACTATTCTTGATTCAATTTTCTCAGAAACATCAATACCTTGTGTACGTGCATCACTGGCTATTAGATAAATTTTATTTAATAAATTTAAGAGATTATCATGATAAGAATTATAAAATAATGGTCTTTTTAAATCATTTAACTCTTGAATTGAATTTTCATCTAAAAAATGATATTGATCCTTCATTTCATTTCCTTATTAATTGAATAATATCAGAAAATTTACTTTCCCAATTATTATCATTTTCAATCATTGTTCCTACAACTATAATGTCGGCACCAGCTTCAGCTAAGTGTTTGGCAATTTGTGAATTTCGAATACCTCCACCTACAATTAAGACACCTTCATAGTATTTACGTACTGATTTGACCATTTCTGGTGATATATGTTGATTGGCTCCTGAACCTGCCTCTAGATATAAGAATCGCATACCAAGATATTGTGCTGCAAGTGAATACATTATTGCCAAGTTAGGTTTATGAAAAGGAATACCTTTTGCTTGGCCGACAAACCAAGCAGTTGTTCCTTCACCAATTATCAAATAACCAGTAGGCAATGCTTCTAACTTTGATTTCTTTACTCCAATAGCAGCCAAAGCCTGGGCTCCTGTGATAAAATACGGATTTTCAGAATTAAGTAATGACATGAATAAGATAGCATCTGCATTAGGGGAAACACCAGTGACATTACCAGGAAATAATATCACAGGAATAGTGATGCTTGTCTTTATTTGTGATATTATTTTTGATAATTCAATTTGATCAATTATAGATGAACCACCAATTAATATTGCTGATGCACCTAATCGTTCGACTTTTTTTGCTATTGAAATGACATCATTTGGGTTCTCTGAATCGATCAAAGGAAAACATAAAGTACGATACCGTTTTATCTCATTTAAAATATAAGTTTCTATAGTATTCAATTATTGTGGAACCATATTAAAGTATATTAACTCCTAAAAAATATTTTTGGTTTTTATTTTATATTAAGAATTTGTAAACCTTTAAGTAAATAAAATTATACTTATTAATATTCTATATAAATAGTTGAAACTTTTTATACAAAAACAAGTACTATACAAATATGTATAGTACTGATGTGACCGTTGGATTAAAATTTACTGATCTTTTAGATCTATTTATTGAAAAAAATTTATTTACCAAGAAACAAATATCAATTATTTATAATAAAATCAATATTAGTGATTCTAGTATCTCTAATAATCAAATGAGTCGTGGTGCTTATTACAGACAGGTTAAACAATGTAGAAAAAAATATGATCAGCTGATTTACACAATAATTTTGTTTAGATTACTAAATTTGATAGACACCGATACAATGAGTACCATTGAATTATTAGTTAAACAAATATCTAAAATATCACAACATGATCTACATCACAATACTCCTAAAATTGTATCAAATGATATCACTATTGTGATAGAGGAAATTCTTAGAAAGATAAATAAGATATAGATATGAGAAATCTGATGTAAAAAGAGATAAAGATAAATATTTTGTGATATATGTGATATTATTTGAATATAGATCTATTTTACTTCATAATAATAGGTATCTTTTTTATAGTAGGATTTTTACTTTCCAATCTTCTGAAATTACAAAAAAAAAGAGTTAGTGAAACGATACCATTACAAATAGATAATAATTTAGAAATTATTGAAGTATTAGAGAATAAAAAACAATTACAGATAGATAATATCATTCTTAAACTTAATGATATCCAAATTAGATTGGATTTACTTGAATCTAAGGTATCTCACTCAAAAAATCAGCCAATATATAATAACATAGAAGATAATGTCATAAAAAATATCACAAGCAAACAAGATAACATATCACATCACAATGAAATCCATGACATCACAAAACAATACATACCTAAAAAATCACTAATTGAAAATGTGAAAAGTAAATCCTTAAATAATGATAAACATAATGCTACTGAACATTATATCTTAAAAATAATTTCAAAAGAACCATTAACATCGAATGAAATAAAAAATGCCATTGGTAGAACACGAGAACATACATCACGACTAATGAAAAAACTTTATGAACTTAAATTAGTAGACAGGGATATAACTACAAAGCCATTTAAATATAAATTAACAGAACAAGGAAAAAAGTATATCGGGGAACAAGTAGAAAAGAAAGAAATTAACGAAGAACAGGCATTAAATTCATCATATAAAAACGACTCTGTAATAGATTTAACCAAGTAGAAATAACTATTAACATTTTTACAAAATCAAGAAAAAGCAATGTTAACGTCTATAATACGCATGTATATTGAAGTATGTTAATACAAATAATTCTAAAAGAACTTGTTTTTACTCTGCAGTAGAAATAAAGGGGTTACATTAATCCTTGTTAACAACCTTAACGTCATTCTAACTCTGCAGTAGAAATAAAGGGGTGTAAATCAATTAATTTATGGAAATCTTATAAATGTACTTGTTCTTGTTAATATTTTGTTGTTATCTACCTACTAGACATCTCCCCCACCATTTCTTTTGCAAATATAAAACAAAATTGGCTATAATATATATTAAATATTATTGATAATATAGTCTAAAATATTTGATTTAGTGGTTTAAATTTTAAAGTTAATAACATGTTAATAATATAATAACATGTTAATATAAATTTGAAATGCAATAGAAAGTAAGGGGTAAGGGGATAATTTTATGGTGAGTTATGTTTGAGTGATGATATTTTAGATAATATATTTGAAAATGCAGTAAAAGGAAACTCGTTAATCAAAAATAGAAAAATCTTAACAATAGACTATATACCACACAAATTACAATTTCGTGATGAAGAGACAACTACTATAGCTCAAACTTTATCTGTATCATTAAAAGGATCAAGACCATCAAATTTACTGTTATTTGGTAAACCAGGGACAGGAAAAACTGCTGTAGTTAAAAATGTAATTAACAAGTTTAAAGAAAAATCAACAGAACTTGGGATAGATGTTATAGTGGTTTTTATTAATGCAAAAATAGCTAATACAGCATATAAAGTACTTTATGAAATAGCCGAAGAAATGAACATAAATAAAATAGATAAAAAAAATCAGGTTTATTTTACTGGTCTATCTCTTGGAGAAGCAACAAATAGAATTCTTGATTTCATTAAAAAAAGACAATTACATGTAATTTTTGTTATAGATGAAATTGATTCGCTTGTTGACAAAAATGGAGACGATATACTTTATAACTTTACTCGAGCAAATGAACAATTTCAAGAAGTTGGTTTTATCAGCCTCATTGGAATATCGAATAGCTTAACATTTAAGGATAAATTGGATCCTAGGGTTAGAAGCAGTTTAAGTGAAGAAGAGATTGTATTTAATCCATATAAAATAGATCAATTACAAAAGATATTATCTGAGCGAGTTAAGTTAGCCTTTTATGATGATGTCGTTACCGAAGGAACAATAAATCTATGTGCAGCAATTGCAGGAAAAGATAATGGTGACGCTAGAAAAGCGATCGATTTGCTTCGTGTAGCAGCGGAAATAGCTGAAATAGATAAAGATACTAAAGTTCACGAAAAATATATTCGTCTTGCACAACATAAAATAGAAAAAGATACTAATTTTGAAATAATTAAAAACTCTACTACTCATACCAAAATTGTTTTACTAGCAATTGCAAAATCAAAAAACGGAAATACTGGAGAAGTTTATGAAATTTATTCCTCATTATGTAAACATGTAGATAATGAATCACTTACACAACGTAGAATAACCCAAATTATCAATGAACTCGATCAACTTGGTTTAATTTCAACCAATATTGTTAATCAAGGCAGATATGGCCGCTCTCAAAAAATCAAAATAACCGTTCCATTATCTACCCTTAAAGAAGCATTATTTGATGATCATCTATTGTCTACAATAACAACAACTATTGACTAAAATCAATTTGAAATGGACGTAACGTGGAAAGATTAACAGCTATTGCGATTCCCGAGGTAGGCATTATTCCCATAGTTTGTTGAAATGGAGTTTGATCTTGCCATGTCCCAGAATTTACAATTAATGTTCCACGATAATTTTGTACATCCATTACATGTACGTGTCCAGAATGGAATATATCAGGTACTTCAGTAATTACCATCATATCGTCCTTTTCTGGTGAGATTGGTGTCCTTTGGCCATATATTGGAGATAAATGTCTTGCTTTTAGTAATATTTTCATCGCTTCAGCCGGATTAGAGTAACTTAATCCCGGTATTGTAGCAATAATATCATCAAGTCCTTGACCGTGATACATGAGAATTTTAACACCATTTAACTCAATATAGCTAGGATTCCCTAACATAGTAAAATTTTTCCAACTATATAATATTTCTGAATCATTTTTTGGTATAGCAGGTTGAGGTAAAGCTCTTCTTCCAAGGTCATGATTTCCTGGAATAACAAATACTTGAATTTTTTTTGGAATCTGGTCTAATAGATTAGTTAAATGACACATTTGTTGATATGTGGTACTATCATTCAATTCCTTTTCCTGATTGGGAAATATTCCGACTCCATCAATTAAATCTCCTCCTATACAGAGAAATTTAATTTTTGAAACGATTTCATTATCTGATGACGAATTTAACCAATGTAAGAATTTTATAAATTCATTTTCTTTAAAATATTTACTTCCTATATGCAAGTCAGAAATTAGAACCACATATTCATCCGTTTTTCCCTTATTAGGTATATGATCAGGAATGTCAGGAGAAACGACATTTTTAATTACATAATTTATCCCTTTATTTTCAATTTCTAACATTACCATTTGATCCAAGGTTAATTTTGATACAAGTTTTATTGTCTCTTCATTTAAAGCGATTGTATTTATTATTCCTGTTAAATCATCTATAGCTAATTCAATATTATTTTTTTTAGATCGTTTAGACATTACCAGACCAGCAATTACGGAAGTATTTCCATTTAATGAAATATTATTTTCTAAATAATTATTATTATTATTTTTTTGTTTAATTTTTCTTTTTATTGATGATATTTTATTGATACGTTTACTTTCTGGTCTTGTAGATAAAATTTTTAGAGATTGATGAAACCTACTTTTAAATAATGAAATATATCCATTAATTCCTTCCTCTGGATCAATATAATCTGCAGAATCGTAAATAATTTTAAATGATTCTGTGTAATTTGATTTATCAGTTGTAATTTTTTGTGGAGAGATAATTTTGTATTCTTGAATTGCATTTATTGTTTCTATAGTATTATCTTGGAACTTTGAATCTGAAGTAGTTAAATTATCAAGTTCATTGGAAATCTTTATTGTACAAAAATTTCCAATATCTTCTATAAGAATAATGTTAGTGTCATTATGGCTTTTCTTAAATTTAACAACTTTCTGAATTATTTCCATTATATTTGAATCAAGATTTTTTAAAATGTTAAATGCTTCAGGATGTATTTGATATCCTTGTGCAGTAATGTAAGACAATGCATTTGATATTTCTTTCTGAAAAGACAACTACAAACTATTACGATAGAATCATCTTATTTAATTACATTGCTATTATAAGTTCAATACAAAAATATTATAAAGTTAAATAATATTATCATAAAAATTGAAGAAACGTCTTTATTATTTAGCTGTTGGGATGTTAGTTTTTCTTATTTCTTATAGTATTGGTGCTAAAATAAATATTGAAAAGGAACAATCATCATTAATAAAAGAGCAATTTGAAACAAAAATTGAAGGAATAGATGAAGTTGGCATTTTTCAGAATAATGTTCTAATTGCCTTATCTATGTTTATTCCAGGTATTGGTGTAGGAATTGGTATATTTTCTGGCTTTGGTACAGGATTAGTTTTTAATGCGATGGCTTTAGAAAATACAGCATTGCAAAATATTTCCCCACTAGCAATTCTTATTACTCCATTTGGTATAATGGAAATCTTTTCTTATGGTCTAGCAATTTCCAGAAGTGGAATGCTTATTTATGATCTTTTTAAAAAAAAATCTTGGAAATTACTGCTAAAACCGACTATAATAGAAATTGTAATAGTAGTATCAATCTTAATAGTTGCAGCATTTATTGAATGGAATATGATAAAACAAATTATAGAAATTTCTAAATAATTTACCTATTATTTTTAAATATAATTAAACTAAATTTATTTTTAGATAATTATAAATTTAAAATAAAATTAATACAATATAAATAGCATTGTTAGGAGTAAAAATTCATTATAAACCAAAATTTGACAAGAAACCAATTCTTATAGCAGCATTACCAGATATGGGAAATGTAGCAGGATTATGCTTAAATTTCTTAATAAATAAAATCGATACCAAAATTTTCGCTGAGATATATTCATTTTGGCCACCCTCTGTAACGTATAAAAAAGGAATTATAAATTATTTGCAATCAAGCTATAAATTTTATGAAAATTCACAATATAATATAATACTTTTTACAGGAGATTTTAATCCTACAGATCCCAGAAGATTATATGAATTATGTTATGAAGTTTTAAAAATTGCGGAAATGATTAATGTCAAAATTGTATATTCTGTTGGTGCCTCTCTAAAGTCAATTAATACAATAGAAAAATTAGTCTATGCTGGGGTAAATAAACCAACTATGATCAACGTTTTAAATGAGTTGAATTTGCAGATACTAGAAGACGAAGGACAAATAACAGGTTTTAACGGATTAATTTTAGGAATAGCCCAAGAATTTAATTTGGATGGCATTTGTCTTTTAGGAGAAATCGATAATCCAAATGTTATCCAACCTAAAACATCTCAAGAAATTCTAAAAGTTTTATTAAAAATTATTAATTTTCCATCTATTGATTTATCGGAATTGGAGGAAGAAGAAAAACGAAAGAAGTTCATGGAGAAACAAATGAATTATTTCAATAAAGTAGTAAATCAAAGTGAACTACCAGGAATAACATAAACAAGCATTTATACAAATAAACTTTAGTCAAAATTCAAATATGTTTCCCTTTTATTTTGATCAATTACCATTACTGACAGATCACTAAATTTCTTATTCTCTAAATCAATCATTTTTCCTCTAAAAATAGTTTCTTTTTCCTTATTTGTCAAGTGTTCAAATATCCAGACATCAATTTCTCTAGTATTGACTCCATTATTTTTCAAAAATAATGCAATGTCTGATGGCATAAAATTTTTTGATAAATCATTTGGCCAAGGACGGGGCAATAAAATAACACTTTTCCTATCTAATACTGCTTTGATCAATTCTATCTGTTTTTGTAGAATATCCCCAGTTACATGAAATGTAACTACAAATGCCTTATCTAGTGGAACTTTAGATTTTGAAGATGCAACTTGAATAGAACTGATTCCTGGAATAATTTCAACATTTTCATTTCCAAAAATTTCTAATAACCGATCAACAACCTCTGATTCAGAAAAACTAACGTCTCCTGTAAATGGAACAGTACAATATTCATTATCATGCATATTGTTATACACATATTGATATACTGATTCCTGGTTTTTCATCGTGATTTCATGAATCTGTTGCTTTTCTTTATCAATGAGAGTTTCAATAGTTTGTAGTGTATATTTATAACCTATGATATATTTTGACATATGAATTTTTTCTTTGGCAATTTGAGTGATATAATCAGGATCCCCTGGTCCCACACCAATAACGAACAATTTCTTTGGCATTTGAAATTGTATTACAAGTTATAATAGCTTATAATATTCTTTTTATAAGTTAGATTCATATTTTTAAAATTAAATGATTTGGTAGAAAAAGAAACTATCTGACTAAATGACATAACTATTTTAACATTCTTATCATTATATGTAATTATTAACGGATTGGAATGAGCGAACTTAAGCTCGAATTTGTAGGTAAACAAGTTAAAGATATGTATGGTACATTAATGGGAAATGTTGTCGGAATTATTACTGATACCGACGGTTCAATTGAATCTGTTAGTGTAGATTGTGGTGATTCAGGTTTAAAACAATTATCTTATGAACAACTATTAGTACAAGGTGATTATGTAATCTTCATCCCCAAATGGAGATTAGATGCACAAAAATTATTTAGGCAAAAAAATTTAACACTGAAAAGAATTAAAGCTCTTCAACTATTAGTTGAAGAGGATGATTCCATGAAAGAAGATGCAGAAATTGTATATATTAAATATGAGAAGAAACTTCACGAATTAGAGGAAAAAGAAAAGTCTATCAATGAAAAACTGAAAGAGAGACTTGATGAACTGAATGGATCAACAAAAAATATTAAATCAATCTTATTTGATGCAAAGTTACAATACAAAAGTCATGAAATATCAGAAGAAACATATCTACAAGTTACGAGATATACTAAAGAATTAATGGATCATATTAATTTAGAAAAAGAAGAAATCAATAATATAAAAGGTAGACTTGAAGAACAAAACCTAGAAAATACATTACCTTTGCCACATTCAATTCAGCCCAACGAGAAAGAAAATGAAAAAGAAAACACAAAATTATCTACTACCATAAATAATACTCCCAATACATCATCAACAACAACAACTACTGTTACTGCATCCAATACAAATAATTCTAATACTTCAAATACATCATTACCTGTATCTTCATTATCAAATGATAATACACAAACAAAACCTTCCTATGCTGATGAAACTGATAAATATAAACAACATGCATCATATAATAATAATAATAATAATAATGATCACTCAAATCTAAATAAAGATAAGATAGAAAAAAGTAATATAGATAATGAATCTATAGATAACGAATCTAATTGGCTAGATCAAGTCGTAAACAATTAATTTTTATATTTTTAAATTTCTAACTCTAAATTTGATTATTTATTTACTCTAAATTTGATATTTTTTATTTGAAGTAGTATTTAACGAAATACAATAAAAAATAAAAAAAAGATAATGATGTGAATTTATCTGCATCTGTTTTTTGGTATTTTGTTATTATTATATCATGTCATAATTTTGCTGGAGTTTGTAATAATTCTCCAATTTCACTATGCATTTTAAGAAAGTTTAATCCTTTTTCTGTAGTTTTATAGGTCTGAGTTCCATCAAGATATTCTAATAGATTGTTTTCAATTAACACAGAAAGATATTCTCTCAATTGTGCATAACTTAGGAAAGCTTTGTACATAATTTTTGTCTTGGTTGCTCCTCCATTAGCTGCCTCTAGTATCATTGCTACTATTTCTGTTCTACTTCTGTATTTCACAATCATCATACACAATATTTGTTTATTTTAATATATTGACAAAATGTAGTATAACATTATTCTATACTAAAACTCAATGTCAAAATTATGTAGGCAATAATATTTTTATTAAGTTGTTAACTAAACTTGTTTAGATATTAATTAATAGAACATATAAATAGTTTAGTCAAATAACATTAACTTATATTTATTATAATTACAATAATTTAACTAGAAGTACCTATATTGTATCTTATGTCAATTGATAATGACAATTCATCATCTGACACATTTTTCAAAAGTTCACCTTTGAAAATTACATTAGAGAAGAATAATTTTCAATCTACAAGAACACAATCATTACAAAATATTGAAACATTTTGGGCAGAACAAGCTGAAAATTTAGTATGGAATAGACATTGGGATAAGACGTTGGAGTGGAATCCTCCATTTGCTAAATGGTTTATTGGTGGATTATTAAATGCATCAATAAATTGCTTAGACAAACATATCAACTCTGAAATCAAAAATAAGGCTGCCATAATATGGGAAGGAGAGGACGGAGAGAATAGAACACTAACATATTATCAGCTTTATCAAAAAGTTAATCAATTTTCAAATGCCTTAAAAAAACTTGGTCTAAGAAAAGGAGATCGAGTTACAATCTATTTACCGATGGTCCCAGAACTTCCCATCGCAATTTTAGCGTGTTCAAGAATTGGTGCCATTCACAATGTAGTTTTTTCTGGTTTTAGTTCCACAGCATTGGTGGATCGTATAAATGATGCTAAATCTAAGATCATAATTACTGCTGATGGTGGATTTAGAAGGGGAAATATAATTGAATTAAAAAAGATTGTTGATGAAGCTATTGTTAACACTCCTTCAATTCAAAATGTTGTAGTTTTACGAAGAACTGGACAGAAAGTTGAGATGAAAAATAAAGATGTCTGGTGGCATGATATAATTCAAAATCAATCAAATTATTATGAACCTGAATTAGTAGAAAGTACACATCCTCTTTTTATACTATATACATCTGGAACAACTGGTAAGCCAAAAGGAGTTGTTCATAGTACAGGAGGTTATTTGACGCATATTTACTCTACAGCAAAATGGGTTTTCGATTTTAATCAACAAGATATTTTTTTCTCTTCTGCAGATATAGGATGGGTAACAGGTCATAGCTATACAGTTTATGCACCCTTAATGCATGGAGTAACTGAGATATTGTTTGAGGGAACACCTGATTATCCACAACCAGACAGATATTGGTCACTTGTTGAGAAATATGGAATAACTATTTTGTATACCACACCTACTGCCCTTAGAATGTATAGGAAATATGGTAATAAAATACCAAATTCATTTAATTTATCAACTCTTCGATTACTCGGAACAGTAGGAGAATCAATTGACCCAGAAGTATGGATGTGGTATTTTACAACAATTGGAAAGGAAAAATGTCCGATAGTAGATACATGGTGGCAAACAGAAACAGGTGGAATAATGATTAGTCATTGTACTGGTCTAGATATCATGTCAATGAAACCAGGATCGGCAATGTTTCCTGTACCAGGTGTAGACTTGGCCATTGTAAATGACGAAGGAAATACTTTGCTACCAAATCAAAAAGGTTATTTAGTTATTAAAAAGCCATGGCCTGGTATGCTGATGACTTTATGGGAAAATGATGAGAAGTACAAAAATAATTACTGGAAGTATCATAAAGATTACTATTATTTCGCTGGTGATTATGCTGTTATGGATGATGATCTTTATTTTTGGCTTTTAGGTCGATCAGATGATGTTATTAAAATTTCTGGACATAGATTAGGTACTATTGAGTTGGAAAGCACTTTTATATCACACATGTCAGTATCGGAGGCGGCAGTCACTAGTAAACCTGATAAGACAAAAGGTGAATCGATTGTAGCATTCCTTGTATTAAAGAAAGATTATGTTGAATCCGATCAATTACGTAAAGAGATAATTGAGCATATTAGAAAAAATATAGGAGCTATAGCTACTCCGAAGGAGATATACTTTGTAAATAAGTTACCAAAAACAAGAAGTGGAAAAATAATGAGACGATTGTTAAAATCTATAGCTAGCGGTCTAACAATAGGAGATACTACGACTCTAGAGGATGATACATCCATAGTAGAAATTCAGAAAATTTATAACGAATTAAATGATATAGTAAAAATTTAATTATTAATTCATTTTTTAACCATTACTAAAAGTAAAATTCAAATCACAGGTTTAATACATTACTTTAGTTGGTTCGCAAGATGGCTGTCTTAATTCCAGCTGCTCTTGTGACTTTTTTTATTGGGATAGCAGGTATAATTTTTATGCCAGATGAGATCAAAAATAAACCACTGGATTTTGACAGAGGAACAATTAAGATAGACGATTCAGTAATAGACGTAGAAATAGCAGAATCAGATGCTGAAAGGCAAAGATGGCTAATGTTCCGAAATGAGGAATTTTCGTTAAACTCTGCCATGATTTTAGTTTATCCAAAATCTGATCTCTATGCATTATGGCTATTAAATATTCAATATAATCTTGATATTATGTGGTTCAATGAAGAAGGAAAACTAGTTTATTATATCAAAGATGCTAAACCTTGTGAGAATCCATTAGATCCTCATAACTGTACCTATAAAACAACTGTACCTGCAAAATATATAGTAGTATCAACAGAAGGATTTCTCAAAGGGAATAATATTACAAACTCATCAATTTTAACTCCAATATCAATTTAACGTTAATTTATTACGGTCAATATATCGGTGTTATAAATTTGACATAGGGTTTAAATAGTTTCAAAAAGAATTCGAAATTAGTGAATTAAATGCCAGTTGCAATACTTCCAGATATTAGTGAACAACATTGTATTGGGTGTGCGCTTTGTGTAGAAATTTGTACTGCTCTTGGTCCAGATGTCCTCAGAGTAAAACCTGTAGAGGGTTGGAAAAGAGGTAAAGCCTTTGTATTTTATCCAGAAAGATGCATCTCTGATGGTGCATGTATAGGTGTCTGTCCAACAAAGGCAATTTTTTGGATGAGACCAATGGATTATACACCAGGACAACCAATTCCATTAAAGAAAAGCGCCTTATTTACAAAAGGTTGGGAAGAAGGTTAAATCAACCAAACTCATTTTTATTTTTTTAGCACTATAAATATTAATTATTTTTTGTTATTATAATTCTATAAATAGACTAATGTTATTTCTTATTGGTGATGCCGTCCTTCACCGACGAACCATTTTCTGAAAAAGAAAGGGAAATACTTTTATCACATTTTACTAATATTGATAAACCAGTTTTTGCAATAATAAGCCCCAAACAAGTTGATAGAGGTGCACTAATGTCAAGGTATTCACGATCTGATAAAAGTATGCGTAGAATATTTTTAGAAGAATTTGCAAATAATCCTAATCGTGGAGATGAATTTTATAAAAGAGTATTATTGGAATATGGTGATGATTCTGTTGCAGAATTGGGAGAAGCACAGGTAGCAATAGAATATGTATCCAATATCGCAGCTAAATATATAGAAGATCAAAGAATAGGTTTATCTTATCTAGAAAAATCATCGAGATACGTTTCATTTGATAAGAAAAATAATGGTCAGTATAAATATTTGAAAGAAAAAAATATAATGAATTCTAGATATGCAGATATATATTTAGAAGCATGTGACTATGCGTTTGATATTTATTCTAGGAACATAGAAGTTATGCAAAAATTTATTATAGAAAGAGAACCTATAGATAACTTTCAATTTTATGATTCTATTTCTAAAAAAGATGTAAAATTTAATAACTTAAAAGAATCCAATGATATAAAATCAGCTCAAAAAATATACAAGAGTACTACAAAAGCTAAATCTTTAGATCTTTTACGAGGTCTTTTACCTGCATCTACTCTTACCAATATAGGTATCACTGGTAATGGGAGAGCTTTTGAATATCTTTTAACAAGATTGTATGCATCAAATTTGACTGAGATGAATATCTTAGCTGATCAATTGTATGAAGAACTCAATCTAATTATTCCGTCTTTTGTTTATAGGGCAAAAAATCAACATGGAATATCTATGCAAAATTACCTAAAGAACACAAAGGACGTTATCCTAAAAATGACTAAAGAACACCTTTCACGCATCAAAATTAATTCAAATTTAGAATATGTGAATTTACTATTTAATGAAGATAATACTGAAGCAGAAGTAAAAATTGCATCATCTATATTGTTTGAACAAGCTGCAGGACATACACTTACAAAAATTATAGAATATGTTCGATCTTTACCAGTAGAGGATAGACACAAAATAATTAAGACATATACAAGTTTACGAACTAATAGAAGGCAACGTCCAGGTAGAGCATATGAAATGACCGAATATACCTTTGAAATGCTTACTAATTTTGGAATGTTCCGTGATCTCCATCGACATAGAATATTAACTTTGGAAAGACAATTACTTTCTACTAAACATGGATATGATGTGCCTAAGGAAATTTCCGATCTTGGAATTTTGGATGATTTCAAAGATTGTATGTATAAATGTAACGAGGTATTTCAAATTCTTGTCAATGACAATTATCCAGAAGAAGCGCAATATGTAGTTAATTTTGCATATAGATATCCATTTTTTATGAAATTGAATTTACGAGAAGCTACGCATATTATTGAACTGAGAACTTTATCACAAGGTCATCCCGATTATCGATATATATGTCAAGAAATTTTTAAAAAAATAAGGAATGTTCACCCAATTTTATCTGAAGGAATAAAATTTGTTGATCTTAAAGATTATAATCTAGAAAGGCTATCAAGTGAAAAAAATATAGAAAAGAAAAAGAGAGAAATTTATGGTCAAGATCATCACTTAGAACCAACGTTCTAATGACTGACTTCTTTTCTCTTGACTTTTTTTTACTCTTTCTAGTGATGATTCTACTCGTTCCTTTGAAAAATTCATTGTATCACATAAAAAATCTATAATTTCCTTATAATTTGGATTACCAAATTCTATACTGTCTATAGAAATATTTTCTGGATTGAGAAATATTTCTCTTATCTGTTGATATGGAACGTCTTTTAAATTATCTTTTATTTTTTCTATTTCTTCCAATCTACCATTCTCTCTTATTAGCTTAAGTGCAGTTTTAGGACCTATACCTGAAATGCCTCCAGGATTAAAATCTGTTCCAATTAGGATACCTACGTCTACTAATTGCTCAAGCGTCAATTTTGTAGATTCCACAATCTGTGATTGATGAATAATTTCTGGTTCTATAGATACATATTTGTTTTTGTTAGGAATTTTTCGTTTTCCAGTTATTGTTAGATTACGAATAAGTCTCTTAGCACCAAAAAGTAAAGAATCATAATCCTGACTTGCACAGGCGTATACCGTTCCATCTTTAGTTAAAATTGATGCTGTTGCTTCTCCTTCTGATGGTGCTTGAATAACAGGAATTCCTAACATTGTTAAAATTTTCTTGGATTGCTCAATAATTTTATCCGTTAGAATTACTGTACCTTGACTATACTTTTTAGCATCTTCAAGTCTACCCTCTTCTAATGCATCTTGATATTTTTCTATAGCCTCTTGTTTCAATTCCTTTCTTCGTTTTATCTCATTATATTTTAGTGAATGAGGTTTTCCATCAAAAATATATAACAGTTTTATGTTCTCAGTTAAGAAATTAATATTTCTATAAAATAAGCCACTTAAGTGACTTGTTATCTCTCCTTTGTTATTAGTAAGAGAATCTCCAGTAGGACCACGAATTGTTGCTAAGAATTGATAAATTGTATTATATGCATCTACTGCAATTATTTTATCTGATAAATCAGAAGATTTTATTGGACAAGTAGTTAAAATTGGTTTTAGATCTATTCCCATTTGTTAAAGTATATATATTTAATGTACCTTTTATTTTTTCATGTCGTCTTATTCATAATAGTAGAATTGTGATTATTGTTAGATTAAAATTATCATGACATAAGGATTATTATAGATCTGTATAATAGTGAGAATATATAATTTAGAATAGATATAAAATTATGAATGCAAATGAAAAGTCGACTTTATTTAGTGCCATTATTATGATTCTTTTCCTTTCAATATTTTATCTTTCTCCAACAATAGCCCAGAATTCTACATCAATAACAGAGTCCCATCTAGTAGGAAGCTGTCAAGCGTTTACAAAGCTACAAAATGAAAAATTTAACCTTGAAAAGAAATTGAATGAAACTAAACAAAATTTTCTACCCAATCTAATACAAGAAAAATCTTTAAATTTAAAAATAGATGATCTTAATTCTAAGCTCGCATTCTTGACAGACAATAAATATTGCAGTGATCTTGAAAAGCATATAACAGATCAAAACTAATTCGACAATAATTTTTTGATTAATTTAACATTATTCTTTCTAATTTCTAAACTAATAATGTAAAAATTAAGTGTTTATCTAGATATATTATTGTTATAAATATTAAATCTGAAATATTTACAAGTTATCAAATTAAATTGATACTAATAGTTAGTGCTCTGCTAAATTAAGGAAATTTATGAATAAAATAAGAAAAATATACTAAATTGGGTACAGAACAGTTAAAAAATAGAACATACCACTACTTTTCCTACAGTCTTTATTACCTTCTTAAAATAATTAATCTTATTATTAAATTGAAGGATAATATTAATGTCATTTTCTGGAATTTAGGAAATTTATTTGACATTCAACCTAATGAAATCTCATCAAATCTTGAATTTACTCCAAATAAGGGTTGGAATGAAAAAGTTCGTGATATAAAGATACAAAATTTAACAAATAAAATTAAAAATACTTTTGATAATGGTCCAGATTTGATAGGGGTGTGTGAAATTGAAAATGCCTTTTTAGCTGAAAAACTAATAGAGGAATTAAAAAAATCATTAGGTAGAGATGATTACCAAATAGCTGGAACAAATATAGATGGTAAATTAAAACCGTATCATAAAGGGCCAGATCTTAGAGGGATTGATACATGTTTAATTTATTCTAATAAGGTGTTCGAACAGCTTGATGGTCATGGATATATGATAAATTTTAGATTTCCTACACGCGATATTTTTTATGCAAAGCTTAGAGTCTTAAAAAATAATGCTAAACTAAATGTTTTAGTAAATCATTGGCCATCAAGAAGAGGCAGAGATGATTTTTCCGAACTTATGGATACAGAATATACTAGATATATGGCAGCAGAACATTGTGGAAGAATAGTCGATTCTATTTTAAAATATCCAAAAATGGAAATAGAGAAATTTCCAAACAATGTTGATTCAATTCAGGAAGGAAAAACAGTATTAGAAAAACTTGAAGAAAGATGGAATATAAATATTTTAGTCATGGGAGATTTTAATGATGAGCCATTTGATAAAAGCATTATGAAATATTTGTATGCAACACCAGACAAAAATTTACTGCGTAAATGGAGTAGAATCTTTAGATTAGCAAAAGAAGATTTTAAAAACAGAGATAAAACGTATAAACAAATTTACTTAGAACAACCATCAGTTTTATTTAACTGTATGTGGAATCTTTATCCTAATGGAAGTTTGTATTTTAGGAAGACAAATTCGTTTAATCTATTTGACCAATTTATGATATCTCGAGGCTTATTATGTGGAAAACATGGATTAAAAATGAACATCACTTCTGTTAATATAAATACTAGAGGTATGACATTGGGTGAGAATTTATCTGAAAGCAAATTTGAACAAGAGAATAAATATGATGAAAGATTAATTCCATTGGAATTTAAACAAAGACCGATGTCATTTGAATTTGATAGAACAAAAAATGATATTAATAATAATAGTATATATGGAAATGAAAATAAACCTAGACAGCCTACTGGATATAGTGATCATTTTCCTATAACTTGTACAATTGATATATTAGAATGTTAGAAATTAAGAATTTGTTATTCTGATTTTATAATAATATATCTATAATTGTATAACTAATTTCCATAATATGTGTGAACTATTATATTAATAATCTAACTGAAATTAAATAAGTATATATAATAAACTATTATCAAAAATTTCTTATATTTGTCTTATATAGTCTATAGTAATTATAATTAATAGATTAAGGAATCTTCAAAAAATATAAATCCAATGTTAAAGTTATCTATTCTGTACTCGATTTGTCTTCAATAATAATTATTTCCTGAATTTGTAACAACAATATTTACTCTATGATTGTTACAAGTGAGTAAATACAAAAGTCAAATATTTTAATAAATAAATTTTTATATCTATTTTATAATTATAATCTATCTTTTATTGTCAAAACCTAATGAAAAAAAAGAGGTAATAAAAAAAATTCAAAAGTGGTTAAATGAGGAATTTATTGAATTTATTAATATAGACAACCCGTTAGCAGATTATCAAATTAATACAAAAAATCCAAATCAAACTATTTGTCTACCTAAAAATAAAATTGATTCTATCGAATTTGTAACTGCTATTTTTTTTACCATAGAAGACCAAAAAGCATATACTGCATTAAAAAATAATGAAGAAAAGTTAAGAATTATTTGGGAGTTACAACGTTCTTTATTAGAAATCAATCTAGAGTACGAGGTTAAACCAAATTTTGATAATCTCGAATCAATTATATTAAAAAAAACAGTATATTTTGATAATCTTAGTAAAGACAAGTTTATGGATACAATATTTACTTTACAAAGAGGTTTTTATTTAGTTGAATTGATGTTACGTCAACTAAGAGGTAAATATTCTTCTAATTCAAATACTAAATTTATGTTATAAACCGCCTGTTTTCACATTTAAAAAAATTGACTACGAGCTAACAAAACAAAAATAATACCAATATTCTAAAACAATTAATAATAAAACTTTTCGATTGGTAAAATAATTATAATTACAACTATTTTTCTGCATAGTTATAGAAATTATAGATTATAGGGAGTTTTTGTTAGGAATGATGATAATCTTGTTATTTACCATACTTGAAATCTTGACTGAACATGATGATGGTTGCATTCTTTACCTTTTTTCCTTCCTTATCTTCCTTGATTACAACTATAAAAGCAAAAGCTAGTATATGAATTCCTATACATATTGCGGTCACCGGGATTTGAATTCCCGCTTTGAATAAAGTCCCGGGTTGCGGGCTAACTTCGCATGATATATGCATGGAAGGCCAGTGTCCTAACCAAACTAGACGATGACCGCAATTCATTATTTAAGAAAATCAATGGATATTAAATCTTCCCATCAATCAATAATTATGACTTCCTATCCAAATTTATGGATATTTCAAACTAAAATCAATTTCTCCTCCATGAGCTTGAAAAGTGGATGTTTGTTTATATGCAAAACTTCCGTTTACTTGAAAACTAGAGGATTCATCAGCAATTTTATTCCATACATTATCTATTCTGTTATCTTTTTCTATTGTTTTTTGATCTTTTAATGTTACAGTTCCATTTCCAATTATAGGATAAATACCCTCCTGGGAATCCACAAACCCTTCTGGTCGTGTTCCAATTTCTCCAGATGCAATACGTATCTTGTCTAAATTGATATTATAATTAATATTTTCAAGAATTAAAGTCCCTTCATTTGGATTATAAACATCAAATATTGTATTGATTTTAATATTAT
The DNA here is from genome assembly GCA_036376955.1 of Nitrososphaeraceae archaeon. Taxonomy (GTDB): domain Archaea; phylum Thermoproteota; class Nitrososphaeria; order Nitrososphaerales; family Nitrososphaeraceae; genus TH1177. Next base: position 383 of record DASUZI010000115.1, on the reverse strand, counting down.
TATTATCAATATTTGCAACTGAAACATTTTTCAGTGAAATTTCTAAAGCTTTTGCTTCTGTCACGGCTCCTTGGTTAAATTTTGGAGGACTAATTTTAAAATCAGATTCTTGTGAAAATATCATTATTATAACTGCTACTGCAATAATCCCAATCGCAGAGTATATAATTTTTTTATTTATATGACCTACTCTATTCTTTTTAAATATTTTTGTAATTGATGATGATATTTCGTGGTTAATTTTATGCTTAATATTCTTACTATATTTTGTTGGTGATGGTGGTGGTCCTCCTCCAACTGGCTTGTCATCTGGTGATGGTGGTGGTCCTCCTCCAACTGGCTTGTCATCTGGTGATGGTGGTGGTCCTCCTCCAACTGGCTTG
>DASUZI010000114.1:0-9170 GCA_036376955.1 Nitrososphaeraceae archaeon | reverse complement strand
TTTAGAATGTATGACTAATGATATTATAGAAGTAATTAAAAATCATCCTTATTAAAATAAATTATTTCAATTGTTTCTTTGCTTCATTCTTTAATCCTATTTCTTTAGTATTTCTCTCAATAAACTTCAGGTATATATCTTTAGAACCTGTCTTGAATTAGTTCAATAATTTATACATGTCGTCTTCTTATCTACGAAATACATAGTCTATTTTCCTTCTTTGTTAACAAATATTCTAAATTATTAAATATTCTATGGAAAACATTCTTCATATCAAAAACATTCCTCACACAATGCATTTGGAAAAAGGTATTTTTTGTAAGAATTTTGTATATTTTATTTTAAATACTGAAAGACCTAGAATTGTTATAGAATAATGATTAGTATCACAAATAAAAAATTTTATGTTGTAATAATATTGTTTCAATTGGAATAAAATATGGGTAATATTTATAGTGACTAATGTTAATCGAATACTTGAAAATTAATTAATAATTCTCGTCTATTTATAATCTATAACTTTTTAATTTTATCAACTAAACCGAGAGCGTCACATCCAGCTTCAGTAGTTATGTAAAGTAAATGATTCTTATCTAAAGGCATAGTAATACGTTTTATCTTTTCATATTCAGCCAGTACAAATTTTCCTTTTCCGATCTTTTCTTCAAGTGTGCGGCGCATTTTCCATGCGCCGAGTGCAATCTGAAGGGAATGCTTACTTTCTTCTTTTGTTAGGAGGTTTGTCACCCCTGGCCTATGTTCAGAAAATAGAAATATGTTATCATTAATATCAAATATTGTTACAAAACGGACATCTGGATCTAAATTCATAATTTGTTTTCCTATATTTTTATAATCCATTATTAAATAATAATTAAGTTAGTTTATATAAAAAGTTTGTAGCAAAAAGTTTGCATATTATCTTTGAAATGATGATGACTTGGCTACTTCAGATGGAAGAGGGGCAATTTTAATGATATTGATTTACTTGATTCAACTATTGATATATGCGATAATGTAAAATAATACTCAACTCTATTTAGGCATACAAAGGTACTCATACCTATATAACTCTCTTCACAACGGTTTTCTGCTGGTTATAATCTATTAGTTAACTCAAAATAAATTATCAATCTATCATATATTGAGATTAGTTACTTAATTTTATAATCTAATCGGTCAATCAATTATATTTTTAAACATATTTACAAATTAGTATGTTATTTTGTTGATTTGTATTATAGTAATAGCAATAGGATTTATAGATAATAATGTATATTCCACTTAAAATGTTAGATAATTGGCAGATAGGCCTGCAACTAGAGTTTCTAATAGACATTATAATAGCTCTTGCTGCAGGATTTGTTATAGGAGCCGAAAGAGAGTCAAGAGGTAAACCAGCTGGTATAAGTACAAATTCTTTGGTAATAGGTGGTTCTATGTTATTTACATATCTCTCTGCTGCTGTTGATCCTAATTCAACTTCACGTATAGCAGCGCAGGTAGTAAGTGGAATAGGATTTTTAGGCGCTGGAATGATCCTTAAAGGAGAGATAGATAAAAAAATCACAAACTTAACTACTGCAGCAAGTGTCTGGTATTCTGCAGCCATAGGGATGGCTATAGGATTTAATTTCTATATCATAGCGTTAGCAGCGGTGATATTTGCTGTACTAGTACCTCGTATACCCCACATTACAAAAATAAAAAGTAATATAGAAGAAGAATGAACAAAAAAAGGAAATAATATTCTAGAATAATAAAATGAAGATAACCGGAATGTAATTGATATGAGATAATAATATACAACTTAATACAATATTATTTCTAGTTTTTTTTCGGTAGTCAGATATTTTGTAGGTAATTCTCTAAAGCAAAGTGAAAAGTAGTATTTTTGTTTCATTTTTTGTATTATTTTTAAAGTTTCATTCTTTTCGCATAGCAAAGAATATGAAAGTAAAGTCCAAACCTATTGAATTCCATCGAACAACCTTATCTTTATATTCAAAATCTATCGGTTCGATTAGTTTCAAACCATGTTTTTCTGCTATGACTACCAAATTTTCTATTTCATCTCTGCTGAAAATATTATCTGGTGTACCCTTAGAAAGGACATTTTTGTTGTTTACTAATTTATCAGGCCAGTAGTCTGTAGATGTCAGAAGATAGCCATTATTTTTTATAATTCTACTCATTTCTCTAAAATACTTTTCAATGTTAATACCATGTTCAATAACTGATAAAGAAGTGACATAGTCAAACATTTGATCGCTGTAATTTGTATCCTCTAAATTTCGGATTGAAAGTTGGTACGATTTGTCATTGTACATTTCAGCTATTGGTTCATAATCTTCGTGATACACTAACGAACTCATATTATTAAATTTTGAGCTACTATCCGATTTTAGTACTAGATCGCAACCATAAAGGTTAAAAAACCCTAATCTTTTAAGCATAGGTAAAATAGGTGACTCATAACACCCTACATCCAGTACAAAAGATTCTCTTTTTGCACCACTGATAATTTTAATCATTTTATATGTATCCCATGATTTGATTGGCCAATGGTGCTTAAACAATTGAAGTTCCTGAAGACCACGTTCAGCCTCTATCACCTCAAATGTATTCTTCAAAACTGAATTATAGGTCAAATCTAAGTTATCAGTGAGATTCGTCTAAGATTTAAAAATATCGTTGTATATGTGTAAAAGAGATTCTATCTGATGACTACCGTCTACGACTGTATTTTCAAAAAATATAGTTTCTGGTCTACTATAATTATTTTTGGTTCTTAAGTTGGTTTTACTATTGTTTTCTTCTCGAATTCAGAATTATAATCTAGAGCTGGATCTTGTATATTTATATTGGTAAGGTTAAAGTGCTTTCAATTCGAATAATATTGTTTCCTTTCCTTTCATGGATGTTTGTTTAGTCAGTATAGATCTTTTATTTAGAATTGTAGTTTATGGTTTACAGATAATTCATGTTACTTTGATGTTCTAAATTCTGAATGAAATTAGGTTGAACAAAGACCAAACAGAGTATTTTGTATAGGATTTCCTACATTTGAATAAAGTATAATTATAAAAGTAGTAATGTGTAGAATACTAATATTTATTATAAAATTGTATAACGTAATCCAAAAATCTAAAATAATAACAAATTTATAGAAATTAATTATCAAAACCTTTTGTATTATTTATCCTTATAATAGTCATATTATATAATATGTTAAAATAATATATATAAATGGCACTAATTATTAAAATTAGATAATATATTATTATGATAATATTATTAGATATATGCTGCTTTACTTATTACTTCAGATAAAGAGGGATGTATATGTATGGTTCTTGTAATATTATCTATTTTTCCTTCATCTTTTCCAATTCTCATTGCAACTAATACTTCATGAATTAAAATTGAGGCATCAGTGCCCATAATATGACATCCTAGAATTGTTCTATTTCTTTTATCAATTAGGAATTTTACAAATCCTTCTTTATCCTCTATTACTTGTCCCATTCCTGTTTGAATATATGGGTAAATAGATTTTTCATATTCTATCTTTTCTTTTGTTAATTGCTGTTCTGTATATCCAACAGCTGCGATTTGAGGATTTGTAAAAATAGCATGAGGCATTGCAGTATAATTTACAGGTATTTTTTTGTCAGGATGAACGATATTATTATATGCAAATTGTGCTTCATTATTAGCATTATGTTTAAATTGATATTTTCCTACTATATCTCCTAATGCGAAAATTCCTCTTATGTTTGTCTCTAGGTATTCATCAACAACTATGAAACCTCTCTCATTTATTTTAACTCCACTTTTTTCAATATTTAGCAAATCAGAATTCGGTATTCTTCCTATTGCAATTAATAATTGGTCGGAACTCACTTTCACATAATTTCCAAATTTGTTCTTTGCGATTACATTAATTATTTTTGTGTTATGTAGACTATTTTTATCTTTAGAATCATAAAATACTAATTCAGCATTATATCCTAAATATATATTATATTTTTTTGAGAATATATTCGTAAGTCTTGTTGAAATATCTGTATCTTCATTTGGAATTAAAAGATCATTTCGTTGTATTATATTGATTTTAGTGCCTAATGAACCAAAAAAATGTGCCAATTCACAAGCAATATAACCTCCTCCTATTATAGTAAGAGATTTTGGCTGTTGTTTTAACCTTAACGCTTCATTGCTTGTTATATATTCTACATTTTTTAATCCTTTTATGTTAGGAATATTTGGCCTTGTACCTGATGCAATGAGAATTGTGTCTGAAGTTATAATTTTATCATTTGCTATCAAGATCTTCTTCTCTCCTATGAATTTACATTCTTGTAAGAAAAGTTGAGGATTTTTACTTGCTTGTAATCCTTTTTTAATTTCATTTGACTCAGTATTCACAATTTTATTAACTCTATTTACTATTTGTTGAAAATCAATTGTATAATCCTTGACTGTAATGCCAAAAACATCTGCTTTTTTTATTATTTCAATTATATCTGCACTATGAATAAGTAATTTTGAAGGTATACATCCTCTGTTAAGGCAAGTACCTCCTAGTTTATCTTTTTCGAAAATAGCAACTTTAAATCCTTTTTCTATTGCTGCTGCATTAGCCACATCTAGTCCAGAACCCGAACCAATAACAATTAAATCAAATTTTTTCATACTAGATGATAATTTTTATCAATTATAATAGATGTTGTTATAAAGAAGTCAATAATTGATTTTTCCTGTGATATTTTATTTGAATCACAAAATTCAATTTAGTTATGAAACAGAATAAAATAATTAAAAAGATAATTCTAAATATCTATAAGTTCTACTATTTCCTTTCCTGATACTTTTCAATGATCCTGTTTTAAACGCAACTTTAAAATCAATATCAAAGTCAATTCTTTTTTTATTGAATCAAATTAGCGATTGGTATCTTCCATTATACAAGTAATTAAAAATTATACTCTGAAAATATTATGAGAATTTTTGAATAATAAATGTTCACGTGATTGTTTATCAAGTTTAAGTTTATCCACCAACTTTATGTAACTCTCCATATTGGAAATAGGCCAATCACTTCCATACAACAATCGATGGGGCTTATCAAGATAACTTACTAGTTCCCTTATTTTTTTGACGTAATACATTTGATCATATAAATTAAAATTTCCTATTACTAAACCTGAAATATCTGCATATACATTTTGATTTTTATATAATATTTCTTGACAATCTAGTATCCAAGGATTGCCTAAATGACACATAATAATAGTTAATTCAGGATTTTCAACAGCTATCTCGTCTATATTCAAGGGATGAGCAAAACGAAGCTTAGAATTATTGGAGAATGTATCGCCTGTATGAATCATAACAGGAACTTTATGTTCAATACAAATTTCATAGATTCTTTGATATCTTTTATCATATGGGTAATAATATTCATAGCCACAATATAGTTTTATACCTTTGATCAATCCATCTTTTAGCCATTCTCTACATTTTCTAAAATATTCATCATTGTGATTATCAATTGTAAATCCAGCAACTACTCCAATCTTATAGTCTTTATTTTTTAACATATCAATAATTTGAGATGTCGATGGTCTCTCCTTATCAATTTTATATGATGTTAAAATAATAGAATAATCAATATTGTTATTATCCATAGTTTTTAGGAGTTCTGTTAGTCTGTCTTTTAATGAGGAAATTGTTTTTCTCTTGTGAATATTACTATAATAATTTAGGTGAACATGACAATCTATAATTGACATATATGTTTAATTTACTTGAAATTAGGATTTATACTTTGAATTTTAGTTTTAATAATTTAGAATTATTATAGCTATTTGTAACTGCTATAATTAGCTAAAACAATTTGTTTTGATATACTACATAAGCAATATATTTTAATAAATTATTATCCTAGATACGTATTATATTATATTGTACAATTCATTTGAATAAATGAAATCCATTTATCTAAAAACCAAAATATTGCTACCTATTATTGATTAAGATGTCATACTTCTATTTTTTTTATTTACACTATCTGCAATCAAACTTAAATTTGGTTGATTTTATTCATACTTAGTAATATGTCTGAACAATTACATCCACATCACACAGGGGTTAAAGTTAGAAATACACTTAAAAATGATATTCCCAAGATTATAGATTTACAAAAGGAATCATTTCCCTTTCTTGCCAAATATGGCAATATATGGAAGGCAGAGGAACTCGAGAGTCATCTTGAAATTTTTCCTGAGGGACAATTTATTACTATCGAACCAGATGGCACAATAGTTGGTTCAGCAAGTACTCTTATAGTTTCACTTGATCCTGAATATAAAGAACACACATGGATAGATATTACTGCAAATGGTATGTTTACTAATCATTCTTATGATGGGGATAGTCTCTATGGAGCAGATATTTCATCACATCCAAAGTATAGACATGAAGGTATAGGAAGCATGCTTTATAATGCTAGAAAAGAATTAGCTATAAAAATGAATCTTAGGAGAATGATAGCAGGTGGCAGATTGTTTAATTATTGTGAATATGCAGATAAAATGTCTGCCCTTGAATACGCAGAGAAAGTAATTAAACGAGAACTCAGAGACCCTGTCTTATCATTTGAACTTGATAATGGATTTAACTTTATAAAAATACTTCCTGATTATTTAGATGATGTACGTTCTTTGAACTATGCTAGTTTCATAGAATGGTTAAATCCAAAGATTTAGTTTGCTTGCATTTTTCATAATAAGTATGTGCCTATAGTTATTTTGTTGATTAGTTGAAAATCTCATGATAAATATTTTGATGGTCATTTCAAGTTTTTAGAACAAGTATACCCAACTAGGGAAATGTAAAGCCAACCTGGTACTTTTGAATGGATTTTTTATAATTTGGGTGTTACTAATTATCATTAAATATAAAATATTATTGGTATCTAAACAAATCTTTTTTATAGGTTTTCTTTTGATATTATATATTGAAACTAATATCAGATATAGAGATTGTAACTTTCATTTTGATGTTAGTTTTTGTATCATTATTTATTTACCAACAGGTTTACGCTTTATCCCAATATATAAATGAAGAAAATACTAGCAATTTGAAATATATTGACGGTTGGAAATTTCTGAAGGGCACGCAAACTGAGTCAGTTCTAGAACCTGTTAACTTATTCCATAAAACAATAGATAAATTTTTATATCCAGATTTTAATTATTTCCATTCATTTCAATTAGCTCCATATATTCAAAATGATGGATATAAATCAATATCAGATGGTGATATTCTTTATTCTATATCCCTATATCCTAATATGTCTAGTCTTGAAAATTACAAGGTGTATAATAATATGACTAGTTTTGGGGATACAAGGGTTTATACTAATCTGTCTAGTCTAGATGATAAAGTATTTCCTAATATGTCCAGTCTTGAATCTTCCAAAGTATTTCCTAATATGTCCAGTCTTATTCAATAAACAATATAGATAGTTAAATTATCAGAAAATAAACTAAAAGATTTTAATTACAAACCTAGACAAAATAGATGAATGCTTAACAAGAAAAATAAAAATAAAAGTATTTGGAACTTCAAGATTCTTTGAAAAATAAATAGGTATTTTATTTTTAATAAGATTATTATTTTAATAATATTATTATATAATAAAATACTAAAATTATTTTACTATAATATTTATCTAACATACTTACTAGAAATTCTAAATAATTCTTTTTAATCTAATTGGCTATTTGTTACTATACGAGGTAATAGAAGAAACGATACCAATAAAGTTACCATTTTTAATTCTAGTAACAGTTTCACTTATTATTTTAAATATTTTTTCTATAGCTTATGGTCAACAACAGACAGATAGCCCAAATACTAATATTCAAAATGAAGGTGCTCCTAAACCTATAGTTCATGTAATAATTGAAGGAACTGAAATTGCTGACAAAATAAAAGGAGGAGATGGTAATGATGAAATATCTGGGAATAAAGGCGATGATATTCTTAATGGTGGACTAGGAAATGATAAAATATTTGGAAATGATGGAAATGATAAATTGAATGGTGAACTTGGTGATGATGAAATCGGAGGTGGAGAAGGTAATGACAATATAAAAGGAGAAGGCGGTGATGATGAACTAATAGGAGATGAAGGGGATGATAAATTGGATGCAGGAAAAGGTAATGATGAACTGGGTGGAGGTGCAGGTATTGATATCTTAAAGGGTGGAGATGGTAACGATGAGCTAAATGGAGGAAATAGTAACGATGAGCTAAATGGGGGAGAAGGAAAAGATAAACTAAAAGGAGGAAAAGGAGCTGATACATTTATCTGTGATGTTGCTGATAAGATTTTGGATTTTAAGTCTGCAGAAGGAGATAATAAAATAGGTGAATGTTCAGTGACTGATAAATCGTTACCATCATTACCTTAGTTACTAATACGACCATTTCAGATTGAGTTCAATTTAGATACAAAAATTCATGCTTAAATTGATGAAAAATTAGGTTTTATTGAATTTTCGCTACTTTTAGATAGGTGTTTAAAATTGGATAGTGATTTTACATTTTCTTCTAAATCAATAGTTATTCCGCCAGCATATAAGAATGGTCCATCATTACTTCCAATGGTACCACTATCTATCAAAATACCATTTTTGCCAAATTTGCCTTTATATCTATTGATATCTAATCTTATATTTTACTCCATCAACACATTCTACTACTAGAAAATAACCACAACTATTAAAATATGAAAACATAAGCGAGTATTGTGAATGAAACCTAATAATTATCATTTAGTACAAATTCTTATCGTTCCTATGTTATTTTCCCTGATATTCTATAATAGTAATTTTAGTGGAGAAGGAGATAAGAATAATAACGAATATAATTTTATCAGTTTAAATTTTTTACATAATTCGTATGCAATTGAATCTGATGAGAAAGATGAAAACAACAACAACAATGATTCTAAGGAAACAAAAGAAGATGGAGAAGAAGATAAATCTGAAAATAACAAGGGAAAATCAATTTTTAATATCGTAGCCGTTGGAGATTGGGATTGTACATCTGAGACAGAAGATACAGTAGATAATATTATCAAACAAGATCCAGAA
>DASUZI010000113.1:0-2305 GCA_036376955.1 Nitrososphaeraceae archaeon | reverse complement strand
GTGGAAAATGATATAAAAGTTAGAGTATTAATCCATGCTGACGAGGAGCAAATTAGAGAGATAGTAAATGAAGTAATGTTGGTATTCCCTGAGATAAATATCAGGGCTATTGAAATGAGCTTGGATACTAGAATTGGAATTGTAGTGGTTGATAGAAAAGAATCTCTAATTATAGAAACAAAGGATGATACAAAGGATAATTCTTATGATGCATCAGGATTGGCTACCTATTCTAATAGTAAGTATATTGCTTTATCATATGCTTCTATATTTGAAAGTCTTTGGATACAAGCAGAATTGTATAAGCAACTTAAAGAAGCAAACGAACAGTTAAAGCAGCATGACAAAATGCAAAAAGAGTTCATTAATTTAGCAGCTCATGAACTCCGTACTCCTATTCAACCAATAATCGGCTTCACTGAAATTGTTTCCTCGAAAATAAAAGATACTGACCAACGTGAATTACTAGATGCTGTCACTAGAAATGCAAAGCGATTGCAGCGACTTGTAGATGATATAATAGATGTTACAAAAATTGAAAGTCAGTCACTAAAACTAAACAAAGAAGAATTGGATTTAAATCATGTGATCACAAATATTATAGATGATTATAATACTCTTATTGTAAGTGGCAATCATAAGGTCAAGTTATATTTTAATCCATTTAAAGAGACTTTGTTAATAAAAGCTGATAAAGAAAGAATTTCTGAAGTAATTTCTAACCTTCTAAGTAATGCTATTAAATTTACTAAAGAAGATACAATATTTATTTCCATTGAAAAGAGAGAAGATGATAATAATGAGAATAATAATTATGCCTTAGTGACTGTAAAGGATACCGGAGAGGGAATAGATCCAGAAATATTACCAAATATGTTTTCAAAGTTTATTACAAAATCATTTGAAGGACTAGGTTTAGGATTGTATATCTCTCAACATATTGTTAAAGCTCATGGCGGTAAAATAGAAGGAAAGAACAATGCTAATGGAATAGGCGCAGAATTTGGATTTACTCTTCCTCTAATAAAAGATTCTAAAACGTTATAAGACAATTATCATAACACCTATTATGATATCAAATTAAAGAATTTCTCGCAACTTGTTGTAATAAATTGGGTTCTAATTATAATCTATTAAATGTTCTCTCTATAATAAAATTTACCAGTGATGGAGATTTTTTTATTTGTATCCTTTCAACAAAAATAATTCAGAACTGTTATAGGAACGAGATGAAATTGAGTTAATGCTTCGAACTCTTATTAAAGCAGAGTTAGGTAACATAATAAATAAAGTTTGTAAATAATGGTTGTTAAATTAATTTTTGTTAATTTTTAATTTTATAGTAGTAATTCAATGTAAGAGGAGGATTTGAAGCATCGGTTCGATGTCTTGATTGTGACGTTATTATCTATTTTTTGTTCTATACTATAATTTCTAATCTATAGTTCATTAGGTTATTTGAAAGAAAGAAAATGATAATAAGTTAAGAGCTCTTTTAATATTCTAGCAACATTATTATTCTTCATTTTATTTGGAGAATATTATGCAAAAAAATACTTATTACTTTATAATTACAGGATTTTTTTCTTTGTTGAGTATAATTATAAATTTTGTATATATTAATGGAGAAATGCCCAGACGCTATCTGAAAATAAGATCATCAACAAGATTAATGAATTAACACCATTTTATATAGCTACATCGTTAGAATGTCTTTCTTCAAAAGAAATAAAGTCTAATCCTTATATAGTTTTTGAAGATAAGTGTCTAGAGAAAGGTACAATAAAAGGAATAGGAAAAATAGTTAATGAAGAAACTTTTTTAAATACAGTCATTGAAAATAAAACAGTATTTGGTCAAGGAAACGGAACAATTTACACAGAAGATAATCAATCATCAATAAAATGGAATTCATACGATGCAAATTTAGTAAAAGGAGGATATCCCGGCTATAGAGGTATAATATATTTTAATTCTACTATTGATGATAAATTTGCATTTCTCAATAATACTGTAGGGATATATGAAAGTGATTCAAATACAGTTAGATCCATTTGGTTGTGGGAATAAAATCTATTTTGTAAATAACTTTTTGTTATTAATTAAAGAGATTAATATATTACATATCAAAAATTTAATGTTATACTATCATATTACTGTTAGACTTCTTTTGGAATCACTTTCTGTATAATGGCTAAGATTACATGAAATAACAATTTTCATTTATTTAATTATGCATACTAATTATATTATTATTGTTGTTCCAATATCAAGCGACACGGCACTTGTTATTAAATTTAGATAA
>DASUZI010000112.1:0-7856 GCA_036376955.1 Nitrososphaeraceae archaeon | reverse complement strand
CCTAGTAAATATATTAAGTAATTTATTTCTTAATACAAGGTAACAAAATACTTTTAAATAAAATAATTATAAATAGTCATTAACTATTTCATAGTTTCCAAAATAAAGAGTATTTGCTCTTAAAGAAATAATGGATCACCACACAATTGCACTATCTCATACAGTCGGATCAGATCCAATTTTCACAAGCATTTTGCCAAAGTTTTCTCCTTGAAAAAGTCCAAGAAAGGCTTTCGGAGCATTCTCTATACCTTCTACCACGGTTTCCTTCCACTTGATCTTTCCTTCACTAACCCATTTGGCCATAGAGGCATAAAACTCATTTAGCATATCATAATAATCTCTTACAATAAATCCTTGAAGCTTGAGTCGATTGGTTATAGCCAAGAAGAGGTTGGATGGACCAAGCATTGGAGAAGTAGAGTTGTATTGTGATATCATACCACAAAGTACAATTCTGCCAAATGTTTTCATATTATCAAGGGCTGCTTCTAAATGTTTTCCACCTACATTATCAAAGTAAACATTAATTTTATCAGGACAGACCTTTATAAGTTCAGTAGAGATATCACCCACCTGCTTGTAATTAAAGGCATAATCTATCCCTGCTTGGTCAACTAACCACTTTACTTTCTCGTCTGAGCCAGCACTTCCAATAACACGACAACCTTTGATCTTTGCAATTTGACATACTATAGAACCTACTGCTCCTGATGCTGCTGAAACAAATACAACTTCATTATCCTTAAGTTCACCAATCTTTAATAGCCCAACATATGCCGTAAGACCTGTCATACCAAATGTTCCAAGAAATGATTGAATTGGAGATATCTTTTGGTTAACTTTAATGATATCTAAACCATTGGACAACCAATATTCACGCCAACCACACATTCCTAAGACATAGTCACCTACAGCAAACTGGTTATTTTTTGATGCTATAACCTGACCTATACATGCTCCTTCCAGCGGTTGACCTATTTTAAAAGGAGGTATATAGCTGTTACCTTCTTTCCTCATGCGACCACGCATATATGGATCCACAGACATCCAAATGTTTCGTACCAAGAATTCTCCGTCTGTTGTTGGCTCTGGAATCTCAACTTGAACAAGTTTAAAATTGTTATTTGTTGGCATTCCTACAGGATATTCGGTAAGACAAATTTCTCGGCTAATCTTTGTTACAACCATAACATCCTTGCAAGGAAGCAAGTTAAATGAATTTTGTATGTATAACTTGTGATTTTAAAGTGATTTTCGATTAATTGATTCTATACTGTATGTATGCTGTAAAATATTCAAACTATACTAAATGAGTATGCTCAAATTTTATCATCTATTTTTAGGTTGGAAACATAAAGGTAAATGTGACAATCCAAGTAAAAAAGAACTTTTGAGTGGACTAACTTTTGTATATAGATTTTGTCTATCACTATTATCAAAATTAAACTGAAGATTCTCAAATCTTTCAAGAATTACTTTTAATGCTATTTGTCCTTCAAGCCTAGCTAAAGGAGCTCCTAAACAAAAATGGATTCCATTTCCAAAACCCAAATGACGTAAGTTTTTACGAGTAATATCGAATCGTTCAGGATCTGTAAATATTGATTCATCATGATTGGCAGAACCCAGAAATAATGTAATTCCTTGACCTTTCTGTATTTTTTGTTCGACTTTGTCTCCTACTCCTGACCTAGATAAAGTTATATCAGCATTTGCAATACGGAATAAGAATTGTACGGGGGACCGATAACGTAAAGTCTCTTCTATAGCAGGTTTAATTAGGGAATTTTGATTTTCTTGTAATCGTTTAAATTCTTGGGGATTTTCAAGTAATGAGAAAACCAAGTTTCCTATCAAATTAACTGTGGTAACATGTCCTGCATTTAAAAGGAGACTACAAAAACTAAGTATTTCTTTTTCGGATAGAGAATGTCCGTCTACTTGAGCTCTAATAATATGACTGATAAGATCATTGGTTGGTATTTTCTTTTTTTTCTCTATCAATTTACTAAAATAAGCGTCCATATCAACAACAGTTTTGTCTGCCTTTCTAATGGAATCAATATCACTCTCATTAGTAATTTCAAGGCTAACTATATCATCTGCCCACTGACGAAAAGTATCTTGATCTTCAGATGGCACTCCCAGTAGTTCTGCAATTACGGTTGCAGGTAATGGATAAGCAAAATCCGTAACTAAATCCATGGTATTATTATTACCTTTTTCAATAATGTTATCGATTAGCGTATTTGCAATATTTTCAATACGTGGTTCTAATTTGGATATTTCTATGGGGACAAATAACGTATCAACGATACTACGCAATTTTCTATGATATGGAGGATCTGAGTTTAAAAGGCTAGGACGATTAAGATTTTCTTGATATTCTTGGGGTACTTGAAATGGTCCGAATTTAGATGAAAATTTTATAGGGTCTCTTAATATTTTTTCGATATCACTATAACGATATAATCCCCATTGTTTATTTCCTTCATCAAAGGCAATAGGATTGTTTTTTCTCATTAATGAATAAAATTCAAAAGGAGAAAATCTTTGTTCTACTGGAGGATATATATTCATGTATTTTAGGTATAAAACAGGAAATTTATGCTTTCTTTCTTTCTTGACATCTAGTAGACCGAGCTTTATTCAAATAGGATTCAAGAATTGGTTGGAAGAGATGAGGTATTATTATTAATTCTATATCCTTTTTCAAGCAATAACAATTCATTTCAATTATTTTTCACATTTTTGTTTATATCTAACTTAATTGTTCAATAGAAACCCATTTTTTTGGGTAATCTAACTGGATATGATTATACTTTGATAACTATAAAATTAACTGTGAAAAATAACATTTAATATGAAATTCAGGTATTATGATTACTCGCAATTTTTTAATAATTTTATCATTGTTTATCTTCTATAAAAGAAACTATATTCTAATCAATCACACTACTTTTCATATATATAATGCATATGTAAAAAGAAAATAAGAACCAATAAATTAAATAACAAAAAATAAACTTATTAGATTTAAAATATTATTACTGGTCTTTATTTAAATTATATTTTCCATCGTGTCATGTACCAACATCTTTTCACAAAACTAGATGTCATCCTTATCATCTTTTTTCAAACATTCCTTCTTTTTGTTTATATCTAACAATTATAACATATTTTTATTCTACCATTTACGTCTAAACAGCAAAAGAATTGAAAGAAATATAATAAATATTTTGAATTTATCAATAATTTAACGTTTTGACAAGATATTCGCGACAGGTGAGTGCAGATCCGGTTCTTGACCTGTATGATTGCAACTATTTTATACTTTTACTCCCTTGCATATTTAAAAACTATGCTTTTAATAGTTTACTCTTGAGTAAATTAGATAAAATATTAGGTGATAAAGATGCGGTGGCAAACATCGCGGTAAAAAGTTTGAAGGGTCGCTAAGAAATTCTATGAAGACACGTTAGGGTTGATACAGGTTGGGGCTGAAGACGAGGAACTGATAGCATCAGAAGTGGAAATACCACGATCTATATATATCAGTCGCAGAATGCCGGGACCAACCAAGCCACAGCCGTAACGTGGGTAGTCAGCGAGGATATTGAAGATATCGTTCAGAAGCTCAAGGCTAAGAGCGTCACGTTCGAACACTATGACATGCCTGATATGACAAGGAAGGGCGATATCCACGTTTTTGGTAACATGAAGGTAGCTTGGTTCAAAGACCCTGATGGCAACATCCTAAACATTACTAATCTATAGATGATCAGCGTCGCATAAGGCTCGTGGGTATGTGAATTGATTTTGTTTTTGAGGTTTATTTTTAAGATGAGAATACTTACATTAATGGGATTGAGTTGTCGTTGAAAGAAATGTTTGTAATACTTTATTGATTTTAATGGATATCGAGCGAATATACATGATCAGCATATTTTATTTATACGAGCCAAGCTCCAGAAATTTCCTACAATAATCAAAGAATAGCTGTTGGTACAGTATTATTATCGGTTCCAGTTATAACTAACATAGGATTGGAGATTTTTTTATGTTTACCACAAATACTACTCCAGTTAGCTGCCATCCAGTCTTCAGCTATATTAAACTGCTGTTTTATAGTTTTATGAAAAACCAGAAACAAACCTTTAGCTGTGGAATAATATTAAGGTATTTGGAACTTTATAAAAAACTAAATTCATATTTGAAAAATAGTACTCTTTAACCAAATTCATAAAATTCAATATAATCATGAAAGGAGATACGAACTTATTATGTGTGCTTGGGGTCTACTTTTTTAATTTATTGCTATCAATATCAGTAGTTAAATGTACAGTCTAAGACAATTATTAGTTGAGATGCAAAATATTACTAATATAGAATAGTTTGAAAAATCCATATCCATATAGAATACCACTCACAGAATACGAAGAAAAGTTAGTTAGTTAGTTTATTTATCCCTGTGAATCTGAATTTGCTTTATACTCTGCACTAGTCTCTCTAACAGGTTTTTTGGCTAATGCTTTTACACCTGCTTTTAATTTATTATCTCGGCCAACATTTCCATCTGTTTCGATTTTAATGTCTTTATCTTCAGGATCACTTATCATAGTAATTACTAGTATGTATGTAATATACTACTTATCAATTGGATTGTTATCATCATTGTTATTGTTTTCGTCAGTCAATTAATTCAATGCGTATGTATGTATGAACATAAGGGTACAAACCAATATACTAAACAATTCAGCGACTCACCCGCTAAATCTGAACTAACCCAACAAGATCAAGATTATGTCCAAGTCCATAAGAAAAAGTAAATAATAATAAACATATAATAAGGAAAATAAACAAAGTAATACCAATGTTATAGTAGTTAATTTAAATATCGCTTTTTTTATGTTTTTGTTTAACAAATATGGGCAATAACTCATTAAGTGAGCAGTTATGCAACTTTGGATTCAATAAGAAATGACTCTAGTAGATTTAAATCATATGGAAATTGATTTGATTATTGATGTCTTTAAATTGACTATGGAAGACTTGAAAATAGGATCACCAAACATAAAAGTTCCACCAGATCTATTGAGAGTGTGGACAAATCATTTTCAATCTGTTATTTACAAATTGGAGAAAGCGAAAGAATAAGAAATTTTATATTTATTTATTTCTTAGATCAAAGTTTATAAGTGTCTATAATTATATTATTAAGTTTAGTAATACTCCTACTATAATAATAAGTGAAAACAGAATTAGATTATATATATAATTTTATAAAACAGATTCTTTTTATTAAAATTTTAAATTATCTAAAGAATTTTTACGTCCTGCTTCTGTAATCTTATATTCTCCATATTTATCTACTGATAACCATTCCATGTCTTTTAGAAATTCTTGTATGGAGTGTACAAATTTATTATTATTATCAAATTGTTTTGAACCAAGATTAATATCGAGAATTCTATTATTATTTAATTCTCTTAAAATATACCTTGCTAAACCTAAACCATTGTTCCTATTAGGATTGTAGGAATTCCTTTCTAACGTACTTGTTCAACCTATCCGTCATTATCATAACATACATACACCTAACTACATATAAGATACCGATGTATTTAAATGCCGGCGCATGATTGTTTCAGATCTTTATTAACATTATTCCAATATCTTGATAATAATCTATTACTCTAGCGATATAAATAAACCCTAATCCAAGGAACAAATTATATGATGAAACAATTTATTGTAATATTGAAATACATGTGTGATGTATCTGGTATTTATGAAACATTCCCTGAAACACTGCTGTTTCACCGAACTGATCTTAAATCTGCTATAGATGACAAATTTAGCCAGAAATCTTCCCATCACAGAAAAAACCATTTACAAGCTAGTTATGGACAATGTAATGAATTGTCTTATGGGAAGAGACGCAATAGAAATTGTTTCAGAGTATGAATATGGAGATTTCAAAATGATACTTTATGGGAAGAAAAAACTAAAAGATTTGTGTGATGAATTTAAGAAGTATGAGACTGGAGATTTAGAACTGTTAGATAAACTTCTACCAAAGAGAGTATGAGAATCCAAAATATTATACATAGTTTTTTCAGGTTCTTAAATTAAGGAATAAATTAAAATATATTCTACACTTCGTCAATGGTTGTCATCTGAATTCTATTCCTTGACTTCTTTGATGGATTGCAACTAACTAAACTATTGCTCCTTTACCAACTTTTCTGCAATATTAGTATAGAGTATTTTCATGAATGAATCAAGCTTAAGTTCCTAAAATATTAACTTAATTATGTTAGACCTTCAACTATAGTCGAGACGAATTTACGAGCTATTGAACCATCCGAATCAAAATTGGGATTGAATATAGTAATATCCATCCCAATAGTACGATCTGAGGAAACTATAATCTTCAAAAGCTCACTTAGTTCAGAGAAACTTAAACCATCATTTAAACGATAATCTACTGCTGGCATGATTGAGTCATCTAATACATCAGCATCGAGATGGATCCAAAATCCAAGTAGTTCATCCTGTTGCAAAAGATTCTTAACAGCCTCTAACGCAGCAGTCGTAATTCCTACTTTTTTCACATAGGTAAGATCAAATGAATGAATACGGGTAGTTTGAACATCTTGACTTCCATAACTTGCAGCTTGTTCTCTATCACGGTATCCGAATAGAATTATGTCATGGTCTTGGACAAGTGGTTTAAGACCCTTGATATTGGTTAGTACATCTGGACCTCTGCCAGATACAATTGCAAGATCCATATCAGCGACCTCTCCTGTTAAAGATGCTTCTGGTTGGTAAAAATCAGCGTGGCCGTCTATAAAGAATAATCCAAATCTCCCCATACACCGTAACGCCAAAAGATTTCCAATTAAGATGCTACAGTCACCCCCTAGTACAATTGGATATCGCCCTCTACTAATCACAGAAGAGACACGATCAGCAAGCTGTAACGAAAACGCTTTGATAGAGTCAGGATTTAGTAGAAGTGTTAGTTTGTCCCGTTCTGAATTATAAGGTAAAGGAGAAACTCGCCCTGCATAATCAGCATTTAATCTCTTCATTATATCTGCTGCTTTTAGTGCTTCAGGTAGATATTCTACTCCAGTTGGTCGTAGTCCTAGGATTGAGGGAGCATCTATAATTGTAAATTGTGGCGGCAAGATTTTCTAAAGTATAGTATAAAGTAGTAGTTTTATATAATTATAGTGGGTCATATCACAATAGTTGACATCAGAAAAGTAATTATGACTTGGCTCCATCTTTTGCTAATATTTGTTACCAAGATTCTGTGGTAATCTTCTTAATTTAGACGCTTTTAGTTATTATTATTGTTTCACTAAAATATTTTTCCAAGTTCACAGAGGAATACCTCGTAATTATCAAATGGGATCAGAAGATGAAATAGTTCTCGTAATATTTCATTCGAGACTTTCAAATATAAATTTCTGATGTTCTTCATATAAGCACCTTAATAAGGAAATTAGAACAATAATTGAAAATAAATATGGTCAAGAATTTATTGATGATTTAAAAAAGAGAACAGTAAACTTGAAGAATTTTTTCAAAGAAAAATTTTTCTAATAAATGAATATTTATAATACGAAAAAATTAATACAGAAGATCAGAAATTTATATAATTTGTAAGCTTACAATTTTATAAATAACTTATTGGATTTATTTGTTTGTATGCGATATAAACTTCTTGGAAAAAGTGGGTTGCGAGTTTCTGAATTGTGTTTAGGAACAATGACTTTTGGACAAGACTGGGGTTCTTTTTTGAGAGGAGCTTCTAAAGAAGAATCAAAAAATATATA
>DASUZI010000111.1:0-20121 GCA_036376955.1 Nitrososphaeraceae archaeon | reverse complement strand
TTATAAAAATTATCTCCAATAATTATTTCATTTGGAATAGACGAAGAAGAATTTATTTTTGAACAAAAGTTTATGGTTGAGCCAAATAAATCAACTTGACTATAATCTCCGACCAAAGCTAAATCCAAAATACCAAAATCCATACTAATTCTATAGCTGAAGGGAGGAAGTTGTTGCTTTAATAATTCTTGATTAATACTATATCGAGAATCTAAGATTTTCAAGACACATTCTATAGCATCTCTAAAAGATTCTTCGTTTTTATTATCAGATGTTTTTGGAAAATGTAATAATAAACAATCACCAATATTCTTGATAACTCTTCCACCATAACTTTTAACTATTTTCGATATTGAATTTATAAATTTAGAATAGTAAATTCTAACATGTTCTAAATTGTCCATTGTAATGGTATTTTTAGTAGAATCTACCAAATCGATAAAGCATACACAACTCTTGATTGAGTCACCTGAAAATCGTATTCCATTAGAGGAAAAGTTTTTCATTTAGTATTACTCCGAAAATTTTTGATTAAAAATGAGAATTTATTATTAGTATAAGATAATAAATTCAATTTATTTCCTCACGTAAAAAGTTTGTTTTAGCCTTATAAAAGCTAATTGGTCAATATTCAGAATTTAGGATAATTATTGATTGTTTAGATTAACCATATAGATAACTTAAATTGACAAGAAGTAAAAATGTTTTGAAAAAATTAAGATATGTAAATCAGTTATAAATTATGTGTAAATTCGTTAGAAATTTGTAGAGAGAGAAATACACATATCTGTTCTAAAAAGTCAAATGTATAGCAGAGATATAGTAGGACAAGCAAACTAACAAAACAGGAGGTTCATTGAGACTCATGAAAGACACATGTTCTCTAGTTTGGTTTTTCAGTCCAAAGAACTCCAAACAGAACCTCTTAATACATATTTAGACAATGTAGTTAATATTCTTATTTGTACAATGCTGTAATTAGGCACTAGAAGAATTTGTTGTTGGTTTATGAATATTATCGCTTGAAACTTTTTGGAAGTTTTTTACAGTATTAGCACCTATTTTTGAAAGCTCCTTTATATTCTCATTTGTTTGTTGCACAGATATGCTTTACTACCTTGTATTTACCTTATTATTAAAAACTTAGAATCGATGTTAAAAAAATTTATTGTGGAATTGCATTTAGTAGAATAATTTTATAGTAAAAGAAGATACCTAATACTCATGAATAAAGAAC
Source organism: Nitrososphaeraceae archaeon (assembly GCA_036376955.1). Taxonomy (GTDB): domain Archaea; phylum Thermoproteota; class Nitrososphaeria; order Nitrososphaerales; family Nitrososphaeraceae; genus TH1177. The sequence continues at coordinate 18,884 of DASUZI010000111.1, read as the reverse complement.
AAAATTTACCATTTAAATAGAATTACCTTATCCTATGAGCTAAATAAATAAAAATTATTCCTATTGCTAAAATAGACGAGGTCAATACAATCATTTCAAAAACTTGAGTAGAAGATGGAGAGTATAGAATAATTGCCAAGCCGTATAAACTTGTCAAGATAAAAAAAATTCCAAGTGCATATCCTAATTTTTTCTTAAATGTCGACAATTCTCTATGTTATCTATATGTTATATGAAGTTTATTTCAACCTTATTACTCTTGGTTAGGTAGAAACAATGATAATACAGACATTCAGTTTAGGTATAAACAATTAGATTTGAGTATTAATTATAGATTATAGAATTTTCATGATATCTTTTGCTAATTTATTATATATATTTTTTAATATAATAGTAGTACAATAAAACAATAAAAAAGATGGAGGTTTAAGGCCTCAGGGTGGATAATTGAAGCAGGTAGCAAATGCTATAACCTCAGCTGAACCTGATTCATCTTCAGATATTAATACTCCATTCATTAAAGGCTGCTAGAGGAAAATCAGTCACGATATTAGAATTCCTGAATTAAGAATAGTAAAACTTGCAATATATATTACAGGTCCTGGAACACACATCGCAGTAGATGAGGTAAATGATGGAGTTACTCCATCTGATGAGGTCGAATTAAGATTTTACTACATAGAGACATGCAGGTTCTATCTTACTAAGGCCTGGGTCGCCTAGTGTACCGTTAAATCTTCTTTCACCTTGTGTTCCATCAGAACCTATTAGACCTTGAATTACCTTTGGACCTGCGGGACTTGGGGGTCCAGGCGGACCTTGTGTTCTTGTTCTATTGTTATCGTTTCTATCATTATCATTGTCAAACTTCCAAAATTCAACTGAACTGACAAGGAATACCTAAATGGACCTGTTCTGCCTTCGCATTTCTTGTCATCGGTTGGGCATTTGCTATAATAACTATTTTCCCCGTAGTTATCGTATCCTTGAGCTATTGCTGCATTGTTGTGGAGTAATGGGTTTATTGCTAGCATTACCAAAGAACATGCCAAAAGCCCAAAGATGCTGACTTTTATATACATCTTTTTAGATAGTTTAAATAAAATTGAAATTGGTAGATACACTTGATAACATAGTATTACTATATTGGATCAGTTAATGATGATTGTTATTTTCATTTCCTCATTATCCTTAGTAAATCCCATTCTAAAAATACTAGAATATTAAATACTAAATAATTTTCTATATCAAAGATATTATAACCTTCTTTCAAATAATTATTAAAATTATTGAATTTATTTAAATATTTCAATGATAGGGTTCAATTAACACTATTTAGATTTATTACTAAAATCTTATTAATTTAATTGGAGTTTCTATAAAAGTTATATATAAAAGTTTTAGTATATATCAAAAAAACCTATATTATTTTCTCATTTTTGATTAAAGTAGTTGTGGTAACAATTTTCTAATTTTGTTATACATTTTAAGGAAGTGGAATCCTTTTTCAGTAGTTTTATAAGTTTGAGTTCCATCAATGTACTCAATTAGATTATTTTCTATCAATAGAGAAAGGTATTCGTGTACTTGAATATAACTTAGGAAAGCTGTGTACATTATTTTTGTCTTGGTTGCTCCTCCATTTGCAGAGTCCAGTATATCTCTCACAATTTCTGTTCTACTCCTACTTCCCATAATATAAAATAAGTGATTTGCTTATTTAATATTAATACCACAAGAAAAGTTAAAATAAATATGGTAAAACAATCTACATATTATTTGCAAATAAAAAAATATAAAAAATGTCCATGTCCTCGCTCAAAATTTTATTATAGAAAAATTATCGTATCAATTTTGTTATACTAATTAAAGTAGTTGTTATATTGTGCTTCGATAAAACTGCTTCAACTTTCTTTTTAACTCTTCGAATAAAATTGGTTTGTATATTACAATCTTTTCGATATCTGGATTATTATTTTTTAATTTTCGAACATAATATTGGTCTAATGTGGCAATACAAATACTAGTATTTTCATCAATTTCCCGTAGTTTTTTATGTAAAGTTTCTTCATCTATTTTTCGCATCTTTAATCAAGAATAATTAAATTATACATAACTTTTTCAAATTATTTAGCGCTTCTACAGAATCTGTATAAGAATTTACACTGTATCCATTATGTTCTAAATATACTTTGAACAAATAAGTTACTTTTCTATTGAAATTTTTTATTGTATATTTCGTTTATGTCTTTTTTAGTTATGGTATTCGATAATCCACATTTCCAGGCTTGAGCTATATTGCATTATTAAACCAGTACATGGTAATTTACTTAGATATTACCTGATTTCTTTAAATGGAACATTAGCTTTTGCAGTTATTTGAGTATCTTTTACAGTCGAATTTGTATCATTATGAGTTAAATTGCTGATAAAAGTCAAAATCCTTCTTAATTCATCTCCATAGACATAACAAATCTTGTTTAACAAATTTAAAAGTAAAATATGGCTTAAAATCACTAAACAAATTACTCATTTATAAACATAGTCTAATTGTAAAGTAGATTATAATTATAGATACATTAACAAAATTTGAATATTGATTATTATTTCTTTTAATATTATCCCCCGAAAAATTATTTTATGTATATAATAATAGGGTAATCAACATTAGTAATTAATACCTGTTATAAAGTTACCCTCTGTAGGTAAGAGGCTAATTTCGGCCAGTCCCGTATTTGGCCTTTCCTCTTTACCGTAATAATGTCTCGGGGAACGGGACCGAAACCCGGTACACCATTTGCTACAGAAGGTGATATTTATTGAGTTTCTTTCTATAAAACAATTTTAGAGTATAACAATGTAATATTCTTCTATCAATTCATCTTTATTTTTCTCAATCATCTACTCTTTCTATAGTTTTTTCAGTTTCATATTCAGAGCCTATATCGCTTTCAGGGTCTCCAATTTTTCTACCTACTGCTTTTGCTCCTGCTTTTATTTTCTCATCCAATTTTAAATCTTCCTCTCTTTTAATTTCTATGTCTTTATCATTATCCACGATAATTGTGTGTTATACTTTGTAATTAATAATAATTGTGGTGATTCCAAGAACACTAATATTTTGCCTTGAAAGTCACCAAAGGTTTTAGCATCTTCAAAAATCTCTGCCATTTCTTCAATTATCTCGTATTTCTCTTCCTCGTTTTTCATCTTTCATCTAGCTGATTTCTTCTCTTTCATAACTCTTTGATTTTTTTCATCTGGTAGTTCTTCATGTCAGGGTGTATAATGTTTTTTCCTGTTGATTGTTTCCTTTAACATTCACAATTACAGCAACTTCAAATCCGAAACCTTCCCCTCTATGACTACATACTAAATTGTTATAATTGCAATTGTATGATTGAAAAATTTCAAGTAAATTTTTTATTATAAATGTTGATTAAGAAAAAATAGTGATCAGTAATCATTTATTTAAATAAACCAAAAAAGAATCCTTCTCCATTATCTGGATTTTTTTCTTCAATTTGTGTATCTCTTTTATCACTTGTATCTTTGTCGTTGTTGCTATTTTTAGAGTTGGAGTTATCTTGTTGTTGTAAAGAAATAAAGTGTCCCGTATTCCCGTATTTGGCATTTTCACAATCATTTTGTGGAAATGTATCTTTTTGAGTTTTATTGAAATCTCTTATTGTGTCATTACCTGTTCCACATATGAATATGTCTTGGCCAATCCCTCCTGTTACTGTATCCTTGCCTGAACCTCCTATCAGAACATCATTTCCTCTACCTCCATATAACCTGTCATTTCCTTTTTCACCTTCTATTCGATCATTTCCTGCTTTTCCCCATAGAATGTCTCTTCCATCATTGCCATAAATTGCATCATCTCCACTTCCACCACTGATATCATCCCCTGCTTCCTTTCCTGCTATAGTATCATTGCCATTCAAACCGTTGATAATATCTTTATTAACGGTACCAGTGATATTATCTGCATTTTCAGTTCCATTGATCTTTTCTATTGCCCATACATCATTCACAATATTATTGTGTCCATTTTGGTAAGAAATGACTGCTATGTTAATCAAAAATATAGATCCAAACATACATAATACAAAAAGGTTTATATAAATTAAATTAGGTATTGAGAATTTTTTCTTACTATTACAATTTAAAATTTTGTTATTGCGATCTCTCATTTTTCTTGAATAGCTGTACATACCATAAAGTCATTTAAAGAACTATTGTAACATTTTTACTGAAATAAATTTCATATCAAAATTCTTTCAAATTATCTAATTATCATGATTTATAGAATATTTACAGCTAAATTCAATTCCTTAAATTAATAGATCCCTAATTTTTGTATAGACAAGTCTAATAATTTATTCTATAAATAGATGGGTAGATGAAGTTTGTTTGTTAATATGGGAGCAATGTAATAGTTATATATCCACAAGACATCCAGCTGATTTTTTTCATTTTCGTGCTTAAAGCGGCTGCCGAAGTGGCAACATTAGTGGCTAAAATTCTAGCCTTGAATTGCTTGAATTTTTCAAGCATTTTTGAGAATGAGGGCAATCTTTTTTTAATCTCTTTAATGACCCATTTTTTATAAGGTATATGAATTGTCGAAAAAATCAAGACATCAATGTCTGAATTCATCCACAATAATTGTGTTATTCCTGCAAGGAAAACAAAAAATGAGTCTATAAAGAACAATAAACCCTTTGAAGCAGGAATTGCAGCAATAACAGAGAGGAAGTGTAAGAAAGTCGAAGAATCTTTCAAATGAAAAAAACAAAACTAAATGAGACTAAAGAAGTCTCCAATTTTTTATTTTTATTATATTTAAGTTCAAAATAAAAATATACTTGAATTAATTATATCTATATATGAATAAAAATACAGGTTTTGAATTAACACAAGAACAAATAGATACTATAGGAAAAACAGCGTCTTATATTGCTACAATAGGAAATTTTGTAGATTGGTGTTCTAAGAATGTCGAGAATATTGATTTAAGAGAATCTTATTCAATAATGGAAGATTTCGTAAAAAGTAGTGAGCATATCATTCATAGAATACACAAAGTAAACCCTCAATCATAAATTTTTTTAATATTATAATTTTTTAGAACTAATTTCTTTAGAGTTATTAACTAACCTGCTTTATGTATTGCTGCTAATATGCCCCTTGTTCGTCGATACATAACAGAACTAGATTCCTGAAGAATCTGCAGGGATGGATTATCTTTATTTATCACGATAAGTAGATATAAAACTACCCATAATCGTACCGTGAGCTAATCCAAGGATATAATCCTGTTCTGTTGTTATCTTCATTTCAGGAATTTTATCTTTTCTATGTACCTCAATTAATTGCGCAATACCTTCTATAATACTATCAATGTCTCGTTCTAATATTCCTCGTAATGTTACATCTAGACTCATTTGATTAAATTGGTTAGTTATTTAATTAATCTTTCTAAATATTACATATAATCTATAATAGTATTTTTCCTAGGTTTTAGCTATGAAAAAATAATCAAGGAAATAGAATCTCCTGATTTAGAACAATAAATTTTTAGAGTATACAAAATAAAAACATACTTGAATTGTTAAGAAAATTTCAGTTCATGCATAAGAATAAAAAAATTAGTCAGAAATTAATTTAAATATTTATTTTAATACAATTTACCTGTTGATTCACGGATTATGAAAAGAATATAATCAATAGTATCTTCTTCTTCACTATACTCCCAAGTTTCATCTTTTAGTATAGCTCTTTTCTTTTTATTTATAGCGACACTTCTTTTATTATCAAGTTCTTCAATAATATTGTCTATTATTGCTATTTCGTTCATCTTTTGTGTATCTATTGCTACTTTATATTTCTCCAAAGCCCAATCTATCATTTCTATGATTTTTTGTTGATGTTCATTATAGGTAGGATGTGAGAGATGATGAATCATTTCTTGGCGTTGATCTCTAATAGATAGCAAATGAGTTTCAAATTTGTTTATTGTCTCTGTAGTCATATCTTCATAATCCTTATTATTATCTTGATTTACCCAACGGTCAAGATTTGGCGTATTGCAAACACAAAAAATGTATTTATAAATTTGATAGATACAGTGGGACAGGGAGAGAGAGGGGAAAAGAATAGATTTGTAAAATTTAACAAATTAGTTTTATCAATCCTAATAAAAAAGATTATGAAATAAGAACAGCAGAAGATTCAAAACATATAATATTTTTCAGTATTATTGTGGATAATATGATTAGTTAATGAAAAACTTAATTGTCATTCCCTAATCTACTATATCGAATTTCTTACTCTACTATTTTAGCAGTTCAAATATATATTTTTATTATTATTAAATAATGCACAAGTCAACTCATTTTTGGACTTTTAGCAAGTTCACTAGTATTGTTAATGATAATGCCATTTCTTAACCAGAATAATAGTTTTTTCAAATGTAATGACTCAAGAATATGACAAATATGAAGGTTGTTATTATAGCTCATACCAAACCGAAGATAAAAAATATGAGTATAGAACAGTTCCTTTTGAAGGCCTCTTTGTATCTTCAGTAGAATTCTGTAAACATGTCAAATTTGACTATAGAAAAGATAACAATAGTAGAGATAATAGAACAGGAACCCAAGGTCCACAAGGTCCAGCAGGTCCAAAAGGTGATACTGGCGCTAATGGCGCTACTGGAGCAACAGGTGCAACAGGTCCTAACCAAATACTAGAAGGAACTTTATATTATAACCCAAGTAATGTAGTCACCATTTTTGAAACTGGGGTTTTTATTTTTTATCCTAATAACAGATACTTATTGTAAGTATTACTTTGAATATTAATTTCAAAACATAGAATGAGAATTTATAAAACTAATAAATATTATTGTTAATATATTATCATTACAATATACTCTTTCTATCAAATCTTGTCCCAGACAGACAGATAGACGGATAGATAGGCAAATTGTCATAGTCTGAATTATTAGTAAGTGGATTCCTGACTGTTCAGGCTATGACAAATAATAAATCTTTTATATTTCTCAGTGTATATATTATATGTTTAGCTCGTCGTCAATAAACCAAAAACCCATAAAATAGTTTCATACAATGCAAAGGCATTAGAAGGGAGAAGGAAAGATCAGATCCTTCTTCTTCTTTTGTTAATAAAATTTAATATTTGTAATAATATTACAGTCAAGATAACCATGCTCTATTTGGTTCTACAGTGAACTTAGCAAGCAGATTAGAAGAGCTTGCTAAAAAAAATCAAATTTTAGTTTCAGAAGAAACAAAAAACAAGATTATAAATAAATTTATTCTATTACAAATCCCTGTTAATCCAAAACATAAGATAAAAGGGTTTGAATATATAAAAAAATACTATCAAGTCATCTAGTTTAATTGGTATTGATAATTAGTTTTTCTTATATTTTCTTTTATTATAATCAAATAGATTGTCTAATTGAGTTTATTAAAAATTTAATTAATTTTGCAAATGTATTATTACTTACAATAACTATTGTTATACAATTCGATCTAGTCAGTAACTTGCTTATTATCATAATACTTAATTTCAAAAGAAGACAAAAACTGGTTTTATCCTCCAATGGTAAAAAGTTGTTGCAAACTCATCCTTGTATTTTCACCTACAAAGATGTCAAATTTAGAAAGTTATGGATAAATAAATTCAAATAGACCTTCTTCACCTATTAGTCTAAATTTACAATAAAATAAGTTGCGAAGAATTTTAAAATTTATTTTTTAATATACTTTTCCAATCAAACTCTGAAATAATAGTTTTTAAACTATTGTTCTGTCTAGGTTATCTAATAATGGTAGCCCAAAAAAATTTGTACCTCCAATATAATAATTGTTATACGGTGCGAAAACTAGGGTCAATACTAATGCAAATATCAATGTTGACATTAAAACTGTAAGTAGGTAAAAACATAGCTTATCATAGTCTTGAATTAATGCCATAATATTTGATATGTAAAACAATAATTTTGGATTTACTATACAAAAAATTAGTATAAATATACATGTATTTATGTGAATTAAACAAAAAATTAATTTAACTACAACATCTTGTAGGATTTGACGACATTAGTATTTGTCCTCGAACTTCTCCAAATGGATATTGTTGTGTATGTATATTTACATATGTACTTACATTTGATAGCCGTAACTAGGTCAGATATTTGTTTATCTTTCATTGGTTCTTCGGTTATGGAAGGTAAATTAAAATTTGTTGTACATGGTAGAAATAAGGAATAAATTTGTATTGAAAAAATTACAAATTATATATTAAAAAGTTTAGAGTAATTTAATGATGAAACTATAATAGTAATATTTGAACTGCCTGTTACAACCAATGAGATAAATATGAATAAATGTATTATAACCAATTGATAAAGCAATTATTTTTTGGAATACTAACTAAGATATGTGAATTCGTTAATAATTTGCAAAGGACGGAGTAATACTGGTAGCGGTTCTAAAAAAGGAATCTAATTTGGAGAAACTACTATATTATATTAGCTCTTATTAATAGAAACTTTTTTTTTGAAGAATTTAAGAAATAAAATTTGAGAATTTAGCTTTAATTATTTGTTTAGTTTAGTAGAGTTTGAGGTATAGGAAGATGAGCTAGAAATAGTCACAGGTGTAAACCCATTATGAGATTCAAGCCATGAATAAATATCTGCTAAAACATACTGCTGTATTGGGCCTATACCAGTCTGCCATTGGGATGATGGATAGAACAAATGACCGAGGTCAGGATAAGTTATCAAGGTATGGTCAGGATGATTTACATCAGTTAATCTTTGTTGTAAGAGAAACGCTTGTTGAACTGGAGTCTGAGAATCATTCTCTCCATTGAGTATTAGAATACCTGTAGATTTAGAGACATTACCAATGGTGTTGAGATTTGGTATAGAACTAGATAATGATTTCCACAATACAGGACAGACTCCGATATCGTTACATTTGAGTGATTTGAAAGATGTAATGTTTTCATATCCCTTTACCAGCAAAGGTTTAAGTTGTTTCTCAATACTTATGTAACCACTCGTGCCAAGATCCTTTGCTAGAGTGGTAGCTATGGCTTTGGTATTATTAGTAAGAGTTACAGAAGACGGCACCAAGAAATGCCTTAACAGAGGATCGTTCGCTATTTGCTGTATTGATATCAATCCAGTGTTATTTCTATCTAATACTTGTGAAGCATACTCTAAGGGCAAGGATACGTCTTGATAGTACTCCACTACTTTTACGGGGTTCTGAGCTAAGACGCCCATAATTATTATGTTCTTTACATTCGTAGAATTATCTATTGCTACTCTTGGAGCGTAAAGCGTACCTTCGCTATGACCAATTATACTTATCCTTTTAGGATCCACGTCAGGCTGTTGTAGAAGAACATTCAAAGCTTTCTTGCTATCTTGAATATAATCATAGGCTGTAGCATTTTCCCAAATATTTGTGTCTAAAATAGTATAATTTGCAGCAACACCTCTTTTATCATATCGAAGTACTTCAAAGCCTCTTTCTGATAGATATTGAGCTATTTCAAAAAAAAGGTTGAGCCGATGGATATATCTTTGACCCTGTTGTGTTATCAATACGAATATAACCTGCAGTTTCATTCATATCTGTTGCACCAGACGCATGAATAAGAAGAACGCCTGGAAATGGTCCGTTTCCCACTGCAGGAATAGTCAGTTGTGCATTAGTCTTTATACCATTACCTAAGTCTATCACCAAATCTCGATATTTTATTGTCTCCAAGTCTTGTTGAGCAATTATTGTAAAATTGTTACCAAATAATAGGAAAGATAAAGAGTAAAGAGAAATAAGTATGGATAATATCAGTAGTACTTTCAATATTGCTATTGTAATAGAGTAACTATATAAGCTTTGGCAGTTGTGAGCATTAACTTCAGGATTTTTCAAAGGTGATGTATAATTCGGGAGTGTTGATAGAGTAATTTTTTTTGATACAGTCAAGAGAATATATCCAATTTTTAGGTATTATAAGATCAGTTTGAAGTAGTATTGATAGCGATTCAAATATAAGAGTTCAATATATGGTGATAAAGAAGAGTAGATTTAAGATTTACTTTTCCTTATTTTTAAAATAGAAATTAATGTAGAGTTACTATAAAAATTAGTACTGTATATTTTAGTATATCGAAAAGATTGAATTATTAGTTTGTTTCGATTGTATTTTGTAATAATTCTGCCATTTCGTTATGCATTTTTAGTAAATTTAATCCTTTTTCTGTAGTTTTATAGGTTTGAGTTCCATCAAGATATTCTATTAGATTGTTTTCAATCAAGATAGAAAGATATTCTCGTAATTGGTTATAACTAAGATAAGCTTTATACATAATTTTTGTCTTGGTTACTCCGCCATTAGCTGCCTCTAGTATATTACTCACTATTTCTGTCCTGCTTCGGTATTTCATATAAAATACATAGATGATTTACTTATTTTAATCTATTGTTGACTGAAAGGATAAAAATGTTAATTGCTTGTAGTTATCCTCTGTAGGTAAGAGGCTTATTTCGGCCAGTCCCATTTTTGACCTTTCCTCTACCATAATAGTGTCTCGGCGAACGGGACCGAAACCCGTAACACCATTTGCTACAGTAGGTGATATTTATTGAGTTTCTTTCTATAAAACATTTTATTGATAAAATGCCATAGCACATACCCACTATACAAGCATAGAAGGCTCTGGTGACGTTAGTCTTGCTTGGTTTTAGGAATCTATAGTAATATATTGTATATTATATTGATATAATTTTATTAATCTAATAACCATAACCTACTACTATAATGGAGCTTTGATAATTAAACAGCTTGGTAGATGATTTAAGACTTTTTAATTATACATTTTACATCACTATATAAGACTTATGTCTATGTAATGGACATATTAACTCTATTAGTTATATAGTATGTAATACAAATATGATCATGACAACAATTAGAAATGAAATTGAAATAAATGCACCGATAGCAAGCGTTTTCGAATATTATACTAATCCAAATAATATCAAAGAAGCGTGGCCTAGTGAAATTGTCAAAGAATCAGAAAATGTTTCAGGTCAAAAAAGTGAAGAAGGTTCCGAGATGAAAGTAGCTGGTGAATATATGGGAAAAAGAGATAACATGCTTTTAGAAGTTGTAGACAAGGAACAAAACAAAAAATTAGTTACAAGACAAACACAAGGCCCATTTAAGCGTTGGGAAAGTATTCAAGAATTCCAAAATGGGCAGAAAAATTATACTCTTGTTATTCATACTATTGAATATGAATTACCAACTACAGGAAAGATTGGTAACTTCTTGACTGGAAGTCAAGCAGAAGAGAAAATAAAACAAGGTATTCAACAAGCAGCTCAAACAGTAAAACAAAAGTTAGAATCTAAATCTGTTTAGTTTCTTCCCTGTAATAAGGTTCTATTACGTAGTATTTAGATTTTAGTATTAGAAACATATTTTTAAATTGTTTTTCAAAATTTAAACTATGATAAATATTGACTACATATAGAATTTAGAATTAAATTGAGAGAAAATCAGAAATTTATAATAAGATACAGCTCCAATATAGCAAATAGTCAGACTGTTAATGCATTCATATTATATCATAATAAATATATGTCTATATATACAGCATTAAATATTTCACAATTTTTATAATAAAATAATAGTATACTATTTAGAATAATTATGCGATATTTACAAAGAAATTGCATATAACTTCTAAATTAGTTATTAAATCTCAAATAATATGTATGTATTTCATATTTTAGCATTTCTTGCATCTTTAAAATCAGTTATATCCTTTATTTTTCTAATATAGAAGTAGCAAAACTATAGCTCATTTGACAAATAGTTTGCAAACAGCCTCAGACCTTTACACCCAAAAATAGAGTTGGTAGATATATATGGTAAATAGTTATAATCTACTACGAACTCTTTAAAATTCTTTATAGTAATAATAAGTGAATAGTAGTAAAATCGAATTAATTTACTCATCATTTGGAATTTATTTTAATTTGATATATTATCTTGTTTATTGTAATTTTCAATATATAATCTATCTCGTATTGCTATAGATAACGGTAATTAAAAAAAGATTTTGATTTTAAAGATTAATAATTTTGGTATTATTTATTTTTTCTATTTATTTTATTATCGCATCATATTACGACATTCTTGTGCACACATTCTGCACATGTCTGCACATTGCTTACAAATTTCCATTTTTCCACCCATCTTTTCACATTCCATTGCACATGCTTCGCACATATCAGCACACATATTGCACATTTGTTTTACGTACTCACTACCTCTAGCCATCATCATAGAAGCCATTCTGCACATGTCTGCACAATCACGACACATCATCATACATCTTCCCATCATTGCTGCCATCTCTGTATTTGACATACATTCTGTACAACAGGCCTCACAACATTCTGCACAATTGTTACATGCATCTACACAAGTTTGGTATTGTTGATTTTTTAAAATTGAAGTATTCATATGATCAGTTAAATCTATGTACTATTTAATGATTATGGCATATATTGTAATATATATGTAAATATCGCGTATATTTAGTATAAATTACATATTTAGTTAAATAATATGTAAATTCTGCATAATTATATAGGTAGATTTTGCATATATAATTGAGATTTTATATTATATGAATACAAAAAGATATAATAAATAGATGAAAAATAATGTTTTGAATATTCTGTTTTGCATATACTTTTAAAAATTTACATATTTCCCAAGGATAATAAACAAAATACTTTACATATTATTCATAACAAAATTTCACATGGATATTTAGAGAAATAGAAAGACTGATGGAATATATTCCTATTCAGATAGACACTTATGGAATAGGAAAACTAGCTAATAATACATTCATAGATTCTAGATATAACTTTAAAGATATAGATAGAATTGCAACCAGATTAGGAATTCTAGAAATAGGTAGTAATACAGTTAGCGTAAGAGATATCATAAAACTTTTAAATAAATTTCTCAAAGATGCAGAGATTGAAGAATTAGTAGAAAGCCCCAGATGCTATAGAGAAATATAAAACAGTGTCTCTGGTTTTCCCTTGAAAAGTTTGTTATTTGATTTCTGTTTATCAGCATTGGTAGGTGATACTTTTGACGCCAAATTATTCCTTATTCATTGTATCTTACTGGAGTTCGTAGACAATTAGTTATATTGTTTTCTTCTGTAATAAATGATTCAGCACTTGTGAAAAATGATAATGACGTTAGAGAGATGCTTACACTTCTTGCATTACTTTCTGAACCAAATAATATTGATGTTTATTTTGATAATAATAATGATGGATTTAATTGAAGGTACAATATCTATTTAAAAGAAATAGGTAAACTCTCAAAATATAATAATACACCTCTAACTAAAATAGTCATGTTAAAAAAGCATAATAGTCTTCAATGGTTTGCAATAATCATCTAGAATAATCAACATGAATTCTTTATATTAAAAGAAAGAAAGATTGAATAACTTAGCATATATTCTTGTTAAAAAGGGGAACTCAAATTATTTTGGATTCAAAACAAGATATTACACAACACATTCTAGAAACACTAGAGACGAGTAAAATATCAATAAAAACCTTACAACAATAAAACAGTGAATCGAATTTATCTTTCACATGTTAAAACATTAAAATGGTTTTTAGAACAGAGTAATGATAATAATAACAATCTAGATAAACTTAAGAGGATAATTTTAATTAAAATTTAGCAATTAAAGAAGGGAAAGAAAAAAAGTAGTTTATCGTATGGGAACTATTAGAATTATAAAGGAAATTGATAATTTAGAATTTTGTTTGAATGCAATAGTTTACGATATAATAACAATATTAACCCAGATAACTAATCTTATTCCTATTTTATAAGTTATTGGACTTTGGTATTTTAAAAACTCCTTGATAGGCAAAGAATTTGGATTTTTTTATAAAAGGTGAAATTTACTACTCTTGTCATAACAATTGTCTCAATAATTCTGTGATTTACTTATAATAGGTATAAATCTCATATTTTAGTTTTTTTTGCATCTTTGCATTCGATTATATACCTTATGTTCCTATATCATAGTATGCAAGAATATTGTCATGAATAAGAAATAATCAACCAAATTGAATCTAACACCTTACTTAAGTTAGTAGGTAGACACATCCTCTCACTTCTCTTATACTCAATATCTGGAAACCTACTAACTTGAGTAGTTTTAATGTTTTTAATAAAATATTTTACTTTAAAACAAGTAATCAAATTAAAGAGAATAGCTTATCTATACCTAAAAAAACTGTTTATAATTTATCGTGATTTCTATATTAAATGATGAATTAGAGTCAATTAGAAAAAAATGTTTTCTTTTCAGAATTATACTAAATTAACAATTTCTATGCCAAATATGCATTTTCTTATTAGAAAATACATATTCTATTATAATTATATAGAACAAGATACATAAAAATTAACTATGTTATCTACGATGGCTAAAAAAGGTTCTATCAAAAAGGTACTAAAATGGGTATTTAGAGGTTTCAGTCTGTTTTTTATTTCTATGTTATTTTGTATGGTATTTCATGATGCAATGACAGGTGTATCTTCAACAACAGGGGAATATTGTGCAAAATATGGATTTTTAGCATCACCGGATTGTTGGTATTATTGAAAGGTAAGCAACATAGAATTGGTATTCCTCAGGATTTCGTCTATAACATCACTACATCTGTTATGTAGATAATAATTATAACAAACTAATCTGAATTAGAAGATAATAGACGATGATATTAGACAACAATATTAATTATATGACATTCCTGGCTCTTTTAAAATAGAAACTAGGTCAGAATAGCTAAAAGTTTAAAAAGCATATCTTGACTTTTTATACCAATTGAATCTATCATACTTATATTATCTTGTGAGTAGGTTGTAGTTAATACTATTCTTTTATGTGTTAATCTATTACGAATCTTTCTAGCAACTTCAAAACATGTATAAACTACTGTACTAATGACTATGGTATAGTCATATTTATTGCAATCTTTAATTATTTATTTGTTAAATCTGAGGTAATATATCTCCAATTACAATAATAACAAGCAGTATATTTAGGTATTATACAAGTCGAGGGAAATACCTATAGTTGTAGTACTAAAATAAGAATCTAACGTTATTGTAAAAAGAGAAATATATAAGAGGGTTTTTTTACAAATTCAATTTTATAATTAATATTACACTAACTAATAACTATTCCAGAATTTGAGAACTTGACAATTGTCTGACCATCATTGTTATGGAGGGAGAAAATAATCAGGGATATTCAATAAAAGTATAATAACGTTCTCGCTAAACTATAAGATATGATAACTAAGAATAATATTTTAAATTCCCCTACTACCCTATCAGAAGTTATAGATAATAAAATAAAAATATTTGCAAATGATATTGATAATTCTGATAATTTTAATCCAAATCAAGTTGATGTTTTGTTGAAAACATCGTATTTATTAACAAAATTATCTTCAATTAATGCTGAACTTCAATCAGTTGAGAATGAAATTATAAATATTCATAAATCGGACTATACAAAAGACAATAGAGTATTTAATAAAATCCTCAAAGAAGAAATAAATACATTAAATTGGACTCTACAAAAAATTAAAAATTTTTAGAAAGTTCAAACATAATCTGCTGGAACATCGGAACTTTTACCTTCGATTTTTTCAGCAAGTACAATGTGAGAGAGATCCAGTATTCCACTTTAGGCTAATATAATTTTCTATCCTTAACTTTAATTTGGGATTATAAATATGACCAACATCTAGAGAATGTTAGTTATCTTTTTTCGCCTTATCCATTCTGTTTGGTAGTACAAACTTATAAAGGAATATTTGATGTTATTCTTATGGTACAAATTGATACTAAATCAATTAATTTAACTGCAATAACTATGGTGACAATTCTAACTTTGATATTATTAAATCTGAGTATTGATGGTTTTAGTCAAACGTTACAGACGCCAGATTTTCATTCTAATTCTAACATAGGTAAAAGTGAAATAATGTATAATACTCATGCTGAACTTGCCACGAAAATTCAACTAGTACCACATGAAAACGAATATCTTGATGATTATTATCAAGTTTCTGACTTTGTATTTGTGCTTAGTAATTCAAGTCAATTATGTCCTTCTGGTAATTGTAAGTATGAATTGGAAGGTGGAACTATGCAAGCAGAAAGAATTTCAGGTGAAAGATCGTTAGCAGGAAGAATAACCATTGACACAGGAGATTCTAAAAATATGATGGAATTGCGTGCTTCTTGGAAGACAGTGGACGAGTTTGGGAAAAGTGGTGAAAATGTTAAACTCATAAAAGGGTCATTAGACTTGGGAACAAGTCAATTTAATCCAGAAAACAAATATCAAATTAATGGCACACTTAAAAAACATGGTGAGTACTACCTATTAGAAGTAAAAGGAATAAAGTAATTAATCATCATTTTTAGATACACAACCGTAGTATTAACAGAAGCTATTCATGTTTTCATCTTTCATAATTTCTTCCTTTTTTTGTTCTCAGTGGTAGAATTCAACTAATAATGTATTGTATTTAGCTTTTATTATAGAAACTTAGTTTTAAATTATTTTGAGAGATATAGAATCTATATTTGGTCACATTGCGTTTCCGTGTTATTATGTATTTTACTAATCTCTTGAATTTCATCAAAAGTAGTATCAATAAAACAATGATTTTAAAATTTCATAGGCTCTTTAGTACAACGAGATGATAGATGGGAGCTATGAGATTAGATTAATCTGGTTTTTATTTTTATCAGAATTATTTGTAATAAAATATTAAAAATTTGAGACAAGTTATTATTAATAGTATAAACCTCTATAAAAGAAAGGGCCATGGGAATAATGATAATGATAATGATAATATAGAAAACTAAGATATACCTCTTTCTGAGTCAACTATAATGTCTATTTCTTGACTTTATCTAATATAAACCATTAAATGATTAATCTAGACAGAATTTACTAACTATAATTTACAAATATGTTTATCTATTTGTAAATACTGTATTTTACAAATATGGTTGATCTTATTTATGGACGCGGAGTAACTGACATAATACATGAGATGCCATTTTATATTCATTTTATTAAGAATATTTTAAATATAAAGTTATTTCATTCCCAACATGCAATATATGGTTCTGTAGATGTCAATAATGTATGTAATTTACATTGTTCTCATTGCTACTGGTGGCTCAATAGAAAAAATGATGAACAAGACCTTAGTATTGAAGATTGGAAAAAGATAATCAAAGAAAAATTCAAAAAACAACATATCTTTGTAGTTACATTAGTAGGTGGAGAACCTTTGCTTAGACCCGAGATAATAAAAGCATTTTGTGATGAAATGCCAAGAAGAGTATGTGTTGTTACTAATGGTACTTTTCCTTTGCAAAGATTTGAAGATCTATATTTTTATTGGATATCACTAGATGGAACAGAAGAAATTCATGACAGTATAAGAGGAAAAGGATCTTATTCAAAAACGCGTGAAAATATAATTGATTACATTGAAAGACAACCAAAGCGTAAAGGAAAACCTGCATGGAAAGACATATGGATTACTATGACTATTAATTCTCTCAACTATTCAACAGCTATTCCTCTTGCACAAGAATGGAAAGGTACAGTCAATAAAATAGGATTCCAATTCCATACTCCTTTTACAAAAGATGATCCATTGTGGCTACCTTTTGGAGATACACGTAACAAGGTAGTAGATGAGATAATATCATTAAAGAGATCTTATCCAGACTATGTAGCAAATACTGAAAAACAAATATCTTTGATGAAAGGCAATTGGGGAGGTGTCGAAACAACGCCTGTACAATGTCCTTCATGGGCTATACTTTCGCTAGATCATATGGGAAGAGTTAAACAGCCTTGTTGTATTGGAAGTGCTAATAATAAAGGATTAAAACCTATATGTGAAAAATGTGGCCTTGGATGTTATTCAATTCTTGTTGCTCAAGGTATAAAGGGCACTAATTAAAAAGTAATTGATATAGTAGAAACTTAATAACTTTTCTTTATATCATATATATTTAAATAATTTCTGAGTTTTTTCACAGTCCCATAATGAAATGGAATAAATGTACATTATACATAAATTATTGCAATTTGATTATTTCGTCCCATGTTCCAGATGCTGATAGCATATAAAATTTGCTGTGACTTGCACTATCTAAATTTATAATATCGCCAGCTGATATTTGAATTTGAAATAATTTATTCGCGAACTGCAGAAAACTAGGTCCTGCAACTATACTTTTAGCTCCTTTTTCAAGCGGTAGATTATAATATTTTTGTAATGCTTCCACTAGACCCAAACTGCTAATTTCTCCTACTAGGTCTGTCAGATCTAAAAATTTCGAATTCCTTTTGTATACTTTAAGTTTTGCCATTCTTGTTAAATGGTTTCTGTTGTATATAAAATTGATTTAAACTGATAAATTTAGTTATTATCTAAGTTTGGTTTTAGAAACATATGAATAATATTCTTTAATTACAATACGTTATAATAGTTGATAAAAAATACTTTAAATATTGTATTATCAAAACAGGTTTACTAATGTGATTCATTATTTTTCTCACATCACTAAATAAGGAGCTAAACCAAGAATCTATATGAGAAGTTAACATAACGACCAAATCATAGTCGTTATTATTAATTTCATTCACTATT
>DASUZI010000110.1:0-2164 GCA_036376955.1 Nitrososphaeraceae archaeon | reverse complement strand
GAGAAGACCAAGGAACTTCATATTTTATTATCTTTATGCCTTAACAAGGAAAAGAAATCATCACAAAGTTTCCCTTCATATGAATTTCAATTACTATTTAAAATAGTTCTATAAATTACTGTTTATTTTTTATTCCCTAATTTTAATCCCATGTTAGAAACAACTTATCTAAACCTTATTATACCACATTATTAGATTAAATTTTTTTATATCATGAAATATTTAATTTTATAATGTTCTGGAATAAGAAAAAGGAATGTAATTATTTACTTGTTTCGGATCTAATTTGTATAGGAAAGAATAAACCTTCACTTATAATAGTCACTTACCAATTTCTTTAAATTTCTATTATGCTTTATTGTAAACCATATTATTAAGAGAAAATAATTAAAAATAGTTTTTCATCTTCTATTTTCTTATAATTATAGTAAAATATAATTATAGTAATATATGCTATACATATACATAAAATAATACCTATTTTTCTAAATTCCTTTATATAGTAGAATTATTCCTTCTTATTCGCTATATAGAGTAATGACAATATATTTAATTATTTTTTACACTATATGGTATATATTAAAAAATAGTGACTTAAATATGAAAGCAAAAATACATGTATGGAAATTTTATACTAATAAAGTGAGTATAATTGACCATTATAAAATAAATGATGCATCATGTCACTAAAAAAAAGATTTTTTACAAATAGCTATTATGATATTTATTCTAATGTAAAAAGTAGTTGCTCTGTTTATCCTGATTTATGTTCTTGTGGTCATGAAAAATTTTATCACTCTAATTTAGATCAATGTCATTCCAGTGAGTGTCGCTGTAAAAAATTTTTGCCTTAGAATGTTATTAAAAAATGTAAAATAGAATTTTGCATAGCAAAAAATATAACATGTTAGAATGATAATATCAATGGATACCAAATTTAAGTCAAAATACTTCGTTGTTGACTCCAAAAATTTTATTTTCTCGGACTAGATTGTCCAGTCACTATGAAATGTACTGAATCTCCAATATAGCATGCATGATCTGCTATTCTCTCCAGATATCGCATTATCAATAATGCAGATATTGCACATCGTGGATCATTAAGAGGATGATCATTTGAGTTTGCTTTTAGAGTAATTAAATCTCTTAGATATTTTCTGTACAGTGAATCTACAGAATCATCCATTTTATATAATGTTGAAACAGTATTTTTTTCTTTATTTTGTAATGCATTTATACTTAATCTTATCATTTCACTTGCTAAATTTGAAGTCTCCATGACCACAGATTTGTTACATTTATGGACTGAACCCATTGTTTCTAATACTTCAATAATATCATATGCATATCTGCCAAATCTAGAAAATCCATAAGCAATTTCCATACATGATCTTAAAAATCGTAAATCTGTTGCAACAGGTTGGTACCTAAAAATTAATTCTGTTGCTAGATCAGATACCTCTAATTGAAATACTTTAAGTTTCTCAGACCATTGAAATATTTCGTTTTTTGTAACAATACCGTTTTCATAAGATTCAATAGCATTCATAACACACATTTCAGAAAGATTTGCCATATTCATTATTATTTCTGTGATACGTTGTAATCCCAGATCGAGTAATCTTGTCAATGTACAATAATTATTATAGTACTAGAAATATAAATTAAGAATATAGTACATTTTAGAACAGTCTATAATTATGATCTATTTGAAATTAATCCTTAAATAATGTAAATAAATGATTTTAATCAATTATATTTTGTTATCTTCGACACATTAGAAATGTCTTAATCTATTTTTATAATTAATCTATAAAACATTAGATTCGATTTATCGTTTGATTCCGATATTTTTACTATTATGATATATTATTATCTTTTGTTTATATACTAGGGGTATTTAAACACTGAACATATATTGTAATATCTTGGAATTATATATCTAATAATGTAAAAACTCCTGCTATCATTGGAAGATGTCAAGTTAGATCTCTTGTGAAGAAATTTCTTTTCTATATAAGTGGAAAATATTATCTACTTAATCTTTTAAAGGGGGGCCTTGGAAATACGACCTTTATAGGCTGTCGAATTGCTGGTTGAATCATTACAATCTCTCCTTTGTCCATTTGAGCAATATTCCCTTTAGTAATGTCATCCAACATGG
>DASUZI010000109.1:0-3166 GCA_036376955.1 Nitrososphaeraceae archaeon | reverse complement strand
ATTGGCTTATTTCCACCTATCTTTTTAAATAATTCACTCTGTTCTGCTGGATGGAACTCTTGTTGCTTTTTATCATCGTTATTGCTCTTAAATTCATCCTTCTCAGATCCTCCGCTTTGAAATTTATTCTCATTACTCTGTTTTGATTCGATCCACCCCATCGCCTGGTTAGTAAGTTCAGTTATTACAGAGTTATCAAGAGGAGGTTTACAGTGTCTTTGGTTCCAGAGATTCGCTCTTTCTATCAGTTCTTTAAAGGTTAATGTTCTGTTAGATCGGGAGTACCATGAATCAAGTTTCCTTAAAACGTGCATATGTCGGTTGTTCCCTTCAATTACCTCATAGTCATCCTCGTCCATTTCCTTTATCGTAGGTAAATGCGAATTGTTATTATTCTGATAATGCTTTTTATTTTTAGTAAATTTCTGATATATTCTGTTTAACATATCTTCAATAATGGTTGTTTCCTCTTGACCAAGGACTTTAATATCGTTTGTTCCTGTAATTTTGTAGAAAAATCCATTTTGGTGCATACATTCAGGACCAACCATGTATGTAGTGCTATTAGATTTAACTTCGATTGCAGGAATTCCAAGATTTTCTTCCTTGTTCTTATTTACAACGCCGCTTATACCTGACTTTTTGGCAATAGGTTTATCGGTTACAAGATAAATGTGAGCTCGATCTAATTTAGCATCCTCGTGTTGAACTACGAGTGTCTTGCTGGCTAAATCATTGATATTGTTACATTCTAAAGGATTGAAAGAGAAAAATTCTTCTAACCCTTTTTTGTTATCAATGTCTATGCAAACAAGATATTTTCCTTGATTAGGACCGCGCCATAATGTGCCTGTGAATATACCATACCCTCCTTTAAATAATCCGTCTTTTTTCCATTTTTCATAAACTTCTACTGGTATAGCTTTATTCTGCCATTCCTTCCATGTCGACAGGTGTGGTTTCTTTTGCTTAAACTTGATAGGTATGATATTGGATCCTACAGTATAAAACCAATAGTCTAGTATTGCAAAGTCAATCATCGATAAGAGAAACCCTTCCTTTGATTATTCCATAGGCA
Organism: Nitrososphaeraceae archaeon; assembly: GCA_036376955.1. GTDB lineage: Archaea > Thermoproteota > Nitrososphaeria > Nitrososphaerales > Nitrososphaeraceae > TH1177. The sequence goes on along the minus strand of DASUZI010000109.1, from coordinate 2,088 downwards.
ATTGTTAGATCAATTTTAAGGCTACTAGCAGTTTTGTTAACAATAGGCATTAATACATTTTCATAAAACTCATCTTCAGTAAAACAATCAAAAAGCACGATGCCTGATTTTCTAATTCTTATTACATACTGAATTTTTTCTTTGTTTGTTAGAATAATCTCTATCTGTCCTTCACAATATCTCTTGATTTCTTCTTTAGAGTTATGGTTTAGATCATGAATTAGTCTATTATAAGAATCATGAAGTTTAGTGTTATTATTTACTGCAGATGATTTTATGATATTCTCTTTACTCATGATCTACTACCAACTCCAAGTTCAGTAATTCAGTTTTACATTCGTTGCAAAAATAGCCGACCTTATTAAAAAGAATTATCTTTAAAGCATTAATCCCTGTCCTATCACAACCTTTGCAGAAACATTCAGGTAATCTTTTGTGTTCATTGTTTTGGTTATTCTTAATGATAATAGATTGAAACTGAGGGTTTGGAATATTCACTGACCTCCCTTGGCTACATTTTCCTTTTGATTCATTTCCAACAATCTTAAAATATATTTAGATCTTGGAATATCTCCTCTTAGAAGATCAATTTGATTGACTAATTGCTCTGGAAGAGATATTCCAAAAGGAATATTTTTCCTTGACGGTTTTGTCATCTATGCAAAGATACACACTTATTAATAGTATCAGTTTTCAGGTACTTTAATAGTACCGCATGATCTTTAAATACAAGCAAAGTATTGCGAATACAATTATACATGTACTGGCGAAAAAAAAGGCTAATGAGAAAATTACGAAAGATGAATTATTGTGGAGGGTAGATAAACTAAAACACCCTCCTGATCCCCTAACAAACACCAAGCAAACAATTAATTCTACACATTTTTCCTCGGCATTACAATTATTGATACAACATGATCTGGTAATAAAAGAAAAAGATATTACCATTCAAGGTTCACTAAAACGAAAAAAAACTATTTATTCCTTAAGTGATTTGGGTTTATTTTTTTATAAACATAAATATGAAATTAAAGACATTGAGAAATTTGTTAAGATATCACAGTTACTATCAGTCGTTGCATTACTGGGTAGTTCTGCATTAGAAGAGCGAAAGATAGCACTTGGTGAAAAACCTCAAGCTGCGGACCAAGTGATACCTCAAGAAAATATATTGAATCTTGCGATAAATAAAAGAATTAAGGCAAAATATGGTTATCTAACCAGGAAGGAGGGCGTATCTAGAAAAGACCTTTTAGAAAAAAGATATTACCTTACCCAATCGAACCTTTTAAGGTTAGCTTTAACCGAGAAAGAAGCAAATGATTATTTAGATTTTTTATCAGATAAAAAGATTCTGAAAATTAACCCATATGAAGGAGATGAAAAGAGATATCAATTGTATAACAAAGAAATAGAAGATTTTATGAACGAAGCTTGGGTGAGTTTATTTTCTTTCTTATTAATGAGAATCAAAACAAAATTACATTATTTAGTTAAGAAGCTTGATCTAATAGAAAAAAAATGGTGCATTACTCACTTGGGTAAATGGAGTACAAATAATATGATTAATCACTGGTATAGCCAGAGAAGTATCGGTGATTATAAAAAACCCATCAATTATTCATATTTAGAAAAAAGCTATAGAGAAGAAATTAAGCAAATTAATAACTTAATACTTAACAAATATGATAAATTGTTTAGCCGGTATGGAAATACCTTTAAATCATTGCCCGGTATGGAAAATTTAATAATTTCTTTAGTATGTTCGAAAGAAATGATCGATCATGTAAGAGGAGAAAATGAAAGGTTAATTAGGAACAAATGAAATGCTTGAACAATATTAATTATTGGTGTAAGGTGCGCATTATCACAATCTATTAGTGTATATCTAATACTATACAAATCCTAATTCCATTAATATCATTTGTATACATGAGAAACATCATGTAGAAATCCATATGAACCAGTACCTTGTAAGGACAATCCAAGAATAACCAAGAAAAAGGTTAAACAATTAGGGTTCACCGTTAATTTATAATAAAAACAACCTTATCTTCAATTCGTGATCATATCATCATATTGGTTTTA
>DASUZI010000108.1:0-3345 GCA_036376955.1 Nitrososphaeraceae archaeon | reverse complement strand
CCATCCTTGCACCCCTGGTTCCATGACCCCGAATCGGTGCGGTCTTCACACCAATGTGAAGCTGCGTTAATAGACTGAGTTGTCAAAAGAGATGGTAGCGATGCCATTGAGACGAATGCTAGTATAACAGTCAATAATCCTATTTTATAGTTCAATTCAAATTTCATTAAATAAAGTAATATAAAAGTATTTTAATGAAAATAAAATGCTTAGAAATTCAATCGATAACAAGGCTATTAGTATTCTCTATTTGATAAAGACTTCTAACTAATCCTACCAAGGTTTTGTCAATTGATGTATGTAAAATTATGAAAACTAGCAAAAATTGCAGAATTTCATTAACTGTTGAAATGTATTCTTCCGGGTCTAAACCCTTGAAGATTTCATTTTAACATTATGAGGTATCAAAATCCAAATGAATGTCTCTAAAGCAAGTAATTATTAAATTCTGATAGGTTTGCAGATTCATGTGGATATTCACATGATTTCTATCAAATAAGAACGCTATAGTAGGAATATTGAGTGGTAAAAATGTGTCAAATTTGATTCACATACCACCGAATCCGCAGCTTATTTTTAGTAACACAGTAAGATGTAAAATGATCATAGATTAAATAATATGTTATACAAAGATTAATGCTTTTATCGGATAGATCTATAATTTCGCAAGAAAATATAGTCCTTTTCAATAAAAGCGTCTTTAGATTATTGACCATTCCTGAAATTAAGTTCTAGAGAATCCGTAAAGAGGTCTTTCACGCAAATCAGATTCTAATTTACTGATAGTTTCAGCCTTTAAATAGTAACTTAAGGTGAGAAGCGGTTTTTTATAGTTAATTCAGATCAAATTCATTACATATCTATCTTTCCACCGAACCCAATTCATTCTCTTTAGTAAACCTATGACAACAAATAATGCATTTAATTTAAAATATAGATGAATTATGTCCAAATTACCTTCCCATTTGTTCAAACCGCATTAAGACTCCAAGTCCGAAAGACGTAGATTCGGTTTTCATTTGTTTTTATAGAATTATTTTTTTAACGGTAAACTAAAACTAAATGTAGCACCATTACCGTCCCTATTGTTTTCAGCCCAAATTTTTCCGCCATGAGCTTCTATTATGCTTTTTGATATATACAAACCTAAACCAGTTCCAATAAATGAATTTGAAACAAATTTTTTAAATAGATATGGCATAATTTCCAGATCAATTCCTAATCCTGTATCTATAACGGTAATAACGACTTCGCTATTATTTTTTTCCCCATTGTTACAGCTATCGATCCTTTTGTTGTAAACTTTATTGCATTATTTACAAGATTTGACAATACTTGAGTTATTCTATTTTTGTCTCCTTTTACAACTACGTGACCCTTTGGTGTCACCTTTAATTTATCATCGTCATTTTGTTTATTGTTAAAGTCATTTCTACATACAAATAATACATTTTCTTTCTTTTTTTCCATATCTATTGTACAATCATTTATTGTATTTGATATGACATCAAGGAGATCAAATTCTCCTATATCAAGCTTCATTTCATTACTTTCAATTTTAGTTACATCTAAAATATCGTCGGTCAGTTTTTGTAACCTTTTTGCATTTCTATATATGATTGACACACCATTTTCTATTTCTTTCATTTCAACATGTTTTTTATTTAGAAAATCTCCATTAAGCATTCCTGAAAGCCCGATAATTGGTTGAATCGGTGTTCTCAATTCGTGAGCAGAAATGTTTAAGAATTGATCTTTCATCTTTTCTGCTTCTTTAACTTTTATATATTGATTTCGTATAAGAGCATTGCTTTTTTTTAAATTCTTGGTATAGTGTATACTAGATAACACAAGTGCTATGATGTTGACAAAATATCCCGCATCTTTAATCACATGAGCTAGGTTATGAGCAGTATCAAAAGAAACGGCAGAAAAAGACATTATGATTTGAGCGAATATGTCAATTACGAGGTAAATAAGAATACCTTTATAAAGAACGTCCTTTTTTAGGTAAAGTCGTTTTTTATAGAAAAAGAACAATGCAAGTACAAACAATATCAGAGGTGGAATCTCATAGGGTCTATGAACGGAGTAATCATCTAAAACAGAGGCAGGAAAGACCAAAAATAGCGAGCTCAAAGCAATACTAGATGCCAATACACCTAAAATTAGTATATATATAATGGAGTTGTCTATTATATTTTTTTTAGTATTTTTAGGACGGTTGATCTTTTGAATAATATTATAATGTTCATCAAGATTGACAAGATCTCCATCTTCTTCTGTAGATGCGTATGAATATTTCACTACTGCAATTAAGAGCATTGCACTGAGAAAAAATCTTCCTGCAAACCATGTTTGAGGAATGAAATATTTCAAGAAATCAATATTTTCAATAAGTGTCATTGATACTATTACGTGTAACATATCAATTAATCCGCTAATTAGAAATCCGATACCAACAAAAAGGCTAAAATTGTCCTTTAAAACTCTTGCGCGCAGAATATAATAGAAAGCTAATGCTGAAACTAAAATAACTGCAAATAATTCGATATAAAAATGATGGATTTCTGATGCCACCCACAAAAAAGGATCAAAAGATATGATAGTTAGTATAATGAGAGGTATCATTGGTAAGAGCGTGAATTTGACTAATACTCTAAAGAATACTGAATTATTGTTATGGGATAAACTTTTATGAATCGTTATAATCAGAACTTATTTCTAATAATCAATCATTTATTATTGATTTTATTTTTAATATGAAATCTTCTGCTTCTATGGGCTTTCTAACGATCTCTTTCGTGTTTATTCCAGGTACCGACTCTATTAATTCGTGTACAACATCCAGTGCCGATATCAATAAAATTTTCGCATAGGGATTTATTGCTCTTAGTTTATGATACAACTGAATACCATTTATTCCAGGCATTCGAATGTCCATCAGAATCAATTTATAAAAGTAAGGGCTTTTCTCCGTAAAATGTGTAAAAGCTTCAATTGAATTCGAAAAAGCCTTGACTTTGTAACCTTGTCTATTTAAAAGGGTAGTAAAGGTGTAAAGAATATCTTCTTCATCGTCTATTATTAGTACGTTGATAGTGGTGTTAACAATAGGTTTTAATGAATTATTTTTATTTACTGTATTTTGTCTTTCTCTGTAGTCAAGTATAGTTTTATTCCTTTGAATTTCATCTAGCAAACTTACAGAATACAGATAATCAAAATTTTTAGCGGATTTGATGTTATTAAAGCCATTATTTTGTAGATTTACCTTATGTATAGCATAGTTGTTAATGAATTGAGATTTACTAACTCTATGATATAGTTTTTCCCCAATCCACA
>DASUZI010000107.1:0-3072 GCA_036376955.1 Nitrososphaeraceae archaeon | reverse complement strand
AATAACAATGGTGTATGGGACTGGTTTAATCCACAAAAAATCGCAGAAAATCACGCAGTAATGGTAAATAACTTTACTAGTTACCTATTAAATACTAGCAATCTAATAAACAATGCTCTAGCATCGAATATGAGAGTATACAACACAGCACTTGAACAAACACGTGATAATCTAAAGGCTTGCGCAAAAACAAACACCCAATTCATACAATCAGTCAATAGCCAAAATAAAGAGGTAAATGCTAGCAGTCCTTAACAACACCTCTTTATTATCAGATACAAGAGCCAGTATCTACACTAAGAATACTTTTTTTAAATTAAAAGTTCGGGAGTATTATTAAATGAAAAATTTTTCTTCTAAAGATGTTAGATTTTCCGGAGTCTCAATAAAAAGTTGTGTAGGTTTTATAGAACTAGTAGATTCAACTACAAATATTGCTACAATGGATAATTTAGAATCTATTAGAAAATATTATTCTACATTTATAAATTCAATATCGAAAATAGTTGAAAGTTATGGTGGAAAAGTCCTAAAAAATATTGGTGATTGCATATTATTTTATTTTCCAAAAACTTCTGATATCAATGATATAAATTCTTTTCATGAGGCTATTGAATGCGATTATAAAATTTTAGATGAAAGATACAAAATTAATGATGAACTAGTTAAGAAACATTTACCCCCATTCAATTTCAGAATGAGTTTAGATTATGGTGTATTAGATTTAACTTTAGTAGGTGACTACAGTCAAACAGATTTATTTGGTTCAACATTGAATTTATGTTCAAAGATAAATTCTTCTTCTTCTTCAATTCCAAATGAGATAATTATTGGAGATAGGTTGTATAAAGTTTTAAACTCTTCTAATATTGTTAACAATTATTATTTCATAAATAAGGGCGAATACAAGATAACAGAAACTAATAGATATTCTACATATCATATTAGAAGGACAAATAAACATGTAATGTCTATTACCAAGAATAATAACAAAAAACAACTTATTAGAAGAATAGTAATAGATATAACTCAAACTAGAATAATTCATTCTTCGTTATCTAAGTAATAATCTATGTATTTATTTAATTAATTAATTAATCTAGTTTTTCTTTTAGAGATTTAGTTTTATCTTTGGCCGATTCTGTAATCGATTCCAACATACCCTTATCATCATCTTTTACTTCATTGGTTTCGAGTTGGTCATATGAAATGTTTAATCTTAATTCCGCACCATTGTAGCCTTCTATGGACGATTTTGGAACCTTGTAAATATGTTGACGCATCGCACCATCTTCGATTATTATATTTTTTTCATCATTTCCAATAATATTTCCGCATGATTTATTGTCTTTAGTTCTGATTCCTTTTCTATCTCTAACTAATTCAGTCCAGTTTATTGAAATTGACATACTAAGCCTTATGTTTTATCTTATATAGCGGTTCTACTTATAACTATTAAGATAGATAAGATGAGAGGAGTTTTTTTGTTATATTACAAATATTTAAGGGTTTCAATATAGGAAAAACAGATGATACAACACAATCTTGTAGATTAGTTAAAGATATTCTCTATTTACGAATTATTATATTTTATATTGCTTATTTATTTTGATTAGCTTACTTTTTGATTTGAATTGAATAGGATTAAATAAAATTCTCGATATCTTTATGAGTATAAAATTGTCCTCTCCAAATTATGATGATATTGTTAATAAAGAAAAAATCAAAAATTTAAAAATTAATATTGACGAAGTTAACAAAATCGTTAATAGAAATAATATTATACATAAAAAAATCCAACTTTGGACAAATGATAAGAGGAATGAGTATGCCATATGTTTACTATTTGATTCAGACCAAAAAATAGATAATGCACAGTTTATCGCCTCAACGAATCCTAATGAAAAATATCTACATCCAATTGCAGAAACAGATAATATCAAAGATCTACAACATGGATGGGATTATACATTGAGAGAATTAATAGAAAATTATAAAAAAAATTGTTATCAAAAAAGTAGTGGAGATGGTGTTCAATCCATCAAACTTATTCCTTTTCATAAATGCACATACTGTGATAAAGAACTATCTAGTCAAGAGGAAAAAAAGAAACATGAATTTGTATGGCATATCTAGAAAATAAAGTTTTAATATTAAAGAAAATGCTTCTAAAATAGGTGCAAAATGTCCTTCAATCAGCTAGCTTATTATCTGTTGATATAAAAACAAAGTGGGGTATATTGTCAAAATTATAGATTACCTTTAAATTATCTTGAAATTTGAAATATGTTAAAACTCTATAGATTATATTTCAGGCTTAAGTTGCAAGAAAGATTCGTGATAGATTACCAACCAAAGACAAATGAAAGAAGGAATATAAAGTATATCTAAAATTGCACAATGGAGTTTATACCAGAACAAAATAGATAATTTTACTTCATAGTAATTCAATAGATGATTTTCCTATACTCATTTTCTTAAATCTATTAATTTATGTTTCTCAAGAAATTCGCTTATGCTTTCGTCAGGATTGATATCATATTCGATTTCACCATGTTTGTATGATTTAAGTTATAATATAGTTATTTTTTATTTATTGTATCGCGTAAAGTTTTATAAAATAAAAGATTCACGAAAAAAATCCATTTTTGATTATTAATATTTGACCCGGGAGGAAGATGGATTAGAATATAAATGTAATATTAAATAAAAATAAGTTTTTAATAATATATACTAAATAAATGGTAGTAGTATTTCTACATTGGACTCCTCTTTTAGAACCGCTATCGGTATTACTCCTTCCTTCTATAACTTATAATACATAGCAATTTAGAAATAAATTCTAATAATAAAAAGCTAAAATAGTATATAGTAGAAGCTACTATCTAAAAAAAGAAGACAATAAATAGTTATAAACAAGTAAATTAAATTTATTGTATTATCAAAACAGGTTTACTAATGTGATTCATTATTTTTCTCACATCACTAAATAAGGAGCTAAACCAAGAATCTATATGAGAAGTTAACATAACGACCAAATCATAGTCGTTATTATTAATTTCATTCACTATT
>DASUZI010000106.1:0-5872 GCA_036376955.1 Nitrososphaeraceae archaeon | reverse complement strand
TATAAATTAAATTATAATCTTTGCTAATTATTTTTATTACTAACATTTTAAATGAATCTTTTACATGAAAGAGGATATTTCATAGTTTTATGATGCAATTAACAATTCTACTTAATTTATTTAATATAACTTAATTACATGAATCTGTTTACTTTATAAATATATTCCATAGTAATTGTTCTTTTATATGGATACAAATTTTTCCTTAGTTTCATTAATTAAAGGTAGAACTTGATCCATAATTATTTTATCAAAATTGAGTTCTTCTGAATCTATACTTAATAATAAAAAGTAATTATCATTTATAGGAATTGTAGCTCTATTAAGTTTCTCATATTTTCCAAAAGCATATATTAGTTTCCCGATTTTCTCTTCAAATTTTGATCTCGTTTTTTGCCTTGAAATAGCATTCGAAGCATATTCCTCATTCTCTTCTTCAGTAAGGAGTGGATGTAGATCTTCACGGTATTTTTCATTAATAATTAATCCCTCTCTATTAGTTAAACCAACCCAACGAATAGATTTGTCAAGATGCAAGCTACTATTGATAAATGAATAAATAAACTCATATGGTATCATCGATAATGATGTTATCAACAAATAAAAAAAGTTTGTTAATAATATACTTAACTAATATAATACTCAACAAATATAGTGAAAAATATAAAATTATTAATGTTTAAAAACATAATAAAACAACATTGATATCATTTAATTATACGATTTTAAATTTTCACTAAGTAAAATTTTTATAATGATTTATCAGATCTTGAGAACAGCCAATTTCCTACCCTTGGAAGTACATTTAGTTGGGAATAACTACTAGCAATTAAACCGACATGACCAGTGGGAAATTTCATCAATCGCTTGTCGATACTAGACACTAAATTATTTAGAGCAGCACTACCTTCTGGAGAAACGAGATGGTCCTCTTCAGCGACTATATTTAACAATGGAACATGGATTTTTGAGAGGTCTATTAATTTGGAACCCAGTTTCAATTTATTCTTGGCCAAGAGATTATCTTGATATATATCTTTGATCCATTGTTTAAAAACCTCACCTGTTATGGGAGGGATATCGTAAAGCCATTTTTCAATTCTTAAGAAATTATGAACGAATTTTTTGTCATCTACATGCTCTAAAAGTGTAAAGTATTTGTTCATTCCCTGTTTAAATGGTTTCAGAGCTGAAAAGCATGAACGAAGTAATTGTGGAGGCATATTTCCTACCGAGTCAATAATTTTATCCACATTCATAGTTCTGCCAAAATTTCCGATTACTGTATGATCTTTACTAGTATCTATTACTGGTGCTAAGGTTATTAAATTCTTAATGTTACGCTGATGCAAGGTTGTATACATTACAGACATTGTAGCCCCCATACAATAGCCATGCAATGTTATCTTATCTATAGAACTCTGATTAAGAATGAAGTTAACGCAATCATCTATGAAATAATTAACATAATCATCGAAATTTATGTATTTGTCATTTAAGGTTGGAGGTTTCCAGTCAATAAGATAAACATCAAAGCCTTGAGATAAAAGATTCTTTATCCAGCTTTTATCACCTTGTAAATCTAATATATATGATTTGTTAATTAAGGCATAAACGACTAATATAGGAGTTCTAATAGGGCTTTTAAAAATCGCCCCATAGTGCAATAATCGATAAATATTCGTTTCTTTTACTATTTTATGTGTTGTGCTACCCACATCAATGTCCTTAGGATTTTGATAGATTTGTGTAAATTTATCTATCTTTTCTGAAAGATCGTGATTGTATTTATCAATAGAAATAGGAACACCAGGAGGAGTTTCTTGCTTTGTTGGCGTTGCAGTAGGATTATTTAACAATTTTATCTTCACTCATTAGGATATCTATATTTTTACGTAAATCTCGAACTTCACGTTTCATTTCTTGTATATCTTTGAGAAGTAAATCAACATCATCTTTAGATGATAAATTTAATGATAAAAGATAGGGATTAGAAATATTTCTCAATAATTTATTATATTCCGAATACGTACCCATTAAATCAGATATAAGAACTCCAAATGCCTCAGATTGGAACAGTTTAGTAAATGATTCTTCTAGCGTTCCAAGAAGGAAACTTCTGTATTTCTTTATGTCCTGTTCAGATTCGAGTGAATATTCATGATTATTGGGTGGTATTTTGTCTAATGCTTCCGTATATGTTTTATTAATTTGAGTTGCATAATTAAGAGTAAAATATTGCATTTTTGAGGTCACTAGTAATAGATCTTGCAAATTTTTAACAAGATTTGATGTCTCTTCTGATAATGCAAAAGGACTAAATTTTGGTACATTATAGAATTTTTGCCAAAAATCTTGATATTTTTTTAATACCTCTTCAAATGGAATATTGGAATTTTCTTGAAAAGATATACTATCATTCATGTATCTTATTATGTATTAAAAATTATATATCTTTTTGTTTATTTCATTTAAATATAAAAATTACGAGTTTAAAACAGGTGGGAATGCCGTTTAAATAAGTATATTATTCACCGATCGAAGTAAATTCTTTCGAATGAACTTCATTATAATGCTTTTCTGCCTCTGCCCTTGACGGGAATTCCATAGCACAAATTTGACATCTCAATGTTCCAGCATCATAATCATAATTCATACAATTAATAATGATGAAGCTATATATTATTGAACCTAATATAGTGTCTGAATTTTAAAATTACTAATATCACAATTGAAATATAAAGTAATATTACAACTTAATTGTTTCAATATACATTACCAAAATTTTATATAGTTTGATTACCTCAATTACAATGATTAAATATGACAAATTCTAGTGATAAGGACGACAATCGCAAAAATTTTAATGATTCTACACAACAGGTTAATGAATATAATTTTTACAATGCAATAAAAGAAGACACTACCAAGATAGTAAATGAGATAGCAAAAACCCAACCAACTTACATACAGGCAATTTCAAATCTTCAAATGAAATATATAGAAGCTACAAAAAACATAATTAATTCTACCCTAGGATTCCAAAAACAAGTATTTGAGACTCTAGATAATAGTTCAACTTCCACCTTCACAAAACAGCTTGGCAGACAATCAAACGAAATTACAAATAATTTTATAGAATTTAACAATATAAATAACAAGTTTATATCAAATGTCTTGGAAGTCGCTGGAGATGGTATAAAAAATTTTACTAAAACTTTAGATACTTTTGTAAAATTTAATGCAAATGTTTTTGATCAATGGTATTCGTTGTTCAAAAATAATCAAAATTTTAAAAGAACATAATATATTCAATTTTCTATCCTTTCTAACTAACTGAATACTCGTTTTCAATTCTTTTTAATATAGACCTAGGTATAACCTAATACTATTTTATTAAAAATTAAAGTGAAGTATCACATTAATAACGAATCTTTTTAATTTACTAGTACTACGCTTTTTTCTTTTATACGTAGATAACTATTTTTATCAACAAGAACTTTTTCCTTATCTACAAAAATATGTTATGTTTTTGCTGGAAAAATACCATCTGCAACATCTTTAATTATTCGTCTACAACTTGAAGCGACATTAGAATGAGATTCAGAATTTTCATTTTTAAGATTTCATAGACAGATATTAATTTATTGATAGCATCAGGACATAATTCTATCATTTTATTATCTACTTCGGTTAATACCGTTTCAAATATCTGTTCGGGAATTTCTCCGAATTCTAATTATATTATTATTTTTATCCAAAAATTCGTTAATACGATTTCTTATTCCATATTTTATTTTATCAATCGAATTTAATGAAAAAGTTGCTTTATTAACAAGATAGCGAGATTTGACTAAATCGTTATATCGATCAATGTAATCTGAACTTGTTATTGTAAATTCTATAATATTTTCAAACTCTACACATCCTACTAATACTGGTTGAATAGAAAAAAGTTGAGAAGGTATTGTCCATTATAACGAGTTGATAATCTATTCTATAGAATGTAAATTTACTAGTCTATAATTAGGAATAATTTTTTAGCTTCATTTGACTGCTTATCCTCTAAATGAGTATAACCATTTAGTTCATAAACATGCAACATATTTTATTTAATATATCCAGATATCTGCAAACGGTTTGTCATTCTAAGAGTAAATTACTAACTTTTTTATTAATGGTAAATTATATTTGATTTTTTCGCTAACTTTAATGTCTCTTCTTTTACCGGTTTTAACCTAAAGGAATATTTTACAAGTTTTATATTATTAGTTGTTCAAATTATATCAATACAAATTAGTGGTATGTATTATTTATTTTCTATTAGTTTCTTTTCATCTTTTTTAAAGAATTTTTGAAACATTTCAAATCCATGATATCATTATATGATGTGATTCTTATATCAACATTAGATGGAACTATAATTCTTTCTTCATGGTTTTTCAAAAGGTGAAACTTACAAATTCGGTGAGGTGCGAAAGCCGTAATAGAATCAGATTTCACTAACAGAAGCTGTTTATATTTAATTCATTGCTTTATTGTTTAGGCCACAAATAAATTTCGCTACCAAATCGGGCCCGGAGGGATTCGAACCCTCGACCTGACGCTTAGGAGGCATCCGCGCTGTCCATTTTGCGCCTTTATTAGTCTGCGCTACGAGCCCTTGTAAATAAAATCACACTAAGCATTAATTTAAGAGTTTATAGTAGTAAGAATGAAAAAATAATAGCATCTACTAAAATAATAACTTAATAATTGAAATGTTACTACCTTTTATTATATTGACTTACAATAAATGATATATCCCAGGTTTGCTACAGAAAAATAATAAACTACTTGAGGTTGATTTAAGAGATTCGAACCATAATATAATTTAATGATGAAAATATTTATTTTACCAAATGCATGAAGATTTTACTAATACATCCAAAATGTTTGAGATAATCAATAATAACAAAAAAAAAAATAAAATTTAACGTACTCTAATGTTATAAAATTTATAGAATCACTCACTTGCTTTACCTTATTAGTCCTCTAAGTTATGAGAAAGAATATTGTATCAGTATCATTATTTGATTTGATAATTAAATGATTTCATTTTGCCTGTAACTATTATAAGGAGAATAATCGTTAGAGAACCATGATTTTATCTAAAGCTTACGATGATTTTAAAATATCTATATCTTTCACCTTTATTTCAGGAATATTATTAGAAATACAATTAATTTTATTGATATTACTTAATAAGTCAATTAATAATTATTACCACAAGTATGACAAATATATTATTTTTTGAGTACATCCCAGCGGGTATTTTCAGAAGTATTCTAGTAGATTTCAAATCCGCCCTTATAATTAAGATATTCTATAGATGACTTGAATATTGAGAGAACTCGTGTCTTAATATCATCCATTTCCTCATTCAATGTCTAGTAAAATTCTTAGTTAGTTAGTAATAATCCCCGACGATAAATAAACCCGCTAAAAATGATCTCTTTGTTCTATTAGAATGAGTATTATTTATAGAAATATTCTGGTAATGTATGTTTCCCGTGTCTACTAATTTTTTGCCATCTTTGATAACCTTCAATATTTTTCATATTATTATTTTAATCATTAAACACACCAGGAGGAATGATAGAACATAAGAGAAAAAATTATTTCCCCTTCTGGGGTTTTAAATTACTTCCTTGCCAAGAGCCAGGAGTACATCTTTACTACTTAACAACTATTAATTTATCTTATTATGTTAATAAATATTCTATGATATAGGTCGTGTTAGTTTAAGGAGTTAGATTTAGCTGTGAATATCTCTTTCTCATGATATGATTATAACCTTTGAGAGAAGGAGGACATACACTATTGTTATTAG
>DASUZI010000105.1:0-19861 GCA_036376955.1 Nitrososphaeraceae archaeon | reverse complement strand
TATCTTTTTTCTTATTTTCTATTTTTGAAGGATTTTTGCTAGGATTTATTATTACTGCAGTTATTATGGGAATAACTGGTCTTCATCATAGTGATGCATTAGCAGATCTCGCTGATGGATTGATGGTTAAGGGATCTTTTGAATTTAAACATAAAGTAATGTCTGACCCAAGGATTGGTACAGCAGGATCAGTTGTTCTAATTTTCTATATTATTGGAATGATAATTCTAGTTACATCTATAGACGACAAATCAAAATTGATCTCTGTCATAATCATAGGTGAAGTTCTATCTAGATACAGTATGGTTTTACAGTGTTATCTAGGAAAATCTGCATGGAAAGGAATGAATTCATTATTTATAAAAGAAATGAAAAATAAAAAAAAATTTTTAGTTTCAAACTTAATTTTATTGATAAGCTTAATTATTTTTGGATATAATTTTTATTATATAATAGCATGTCTGATAACGATGTTATCATCTAGTATAATCTTATTATTAATAGCAAATAGATCATTTGGCGGTATATCAGGAGATACGATAGGTGCAACTAATGAGATTTCAAGATTTTTAATCTATCTAATACACATAAATTTTTAAGGAATTGTCAGATAAAGTTTTACACAATTTCAATAAAAAAATTATTGCAGTTGTTATGGCTGGTGGAGAAGGAACAAGAATGAAGAGAGATTACAAAACAGAAAAACCATTGATAAAAATTAAAGGAAAAAGGTTAATTGAATACGTTATTGAAGCATTGATTAAATCAACTTGTTTCTATAGAATCGTAGTCTGTGTAAGTAAAAATACTAAGAAAACAATGAAATTTTTACAAGAATACAGGTATAACTGCCACCCTCCTGTAGAAATCATTGAAGGAAATGGTAATGGTTATTCTAATGACGTATCCTTTATTATTGAAAATTTTTTTGAATACATAATATTTATGGTATCCGCAGATCTACCTTTACTCTCAGGAGTAGATATAAGAAAGATCTTGAACAGATGTGATTTTAATACTACCTGTTATTCCATTATCTTTAATAAAAAAATTGTTGATGCAATATGCATAAAACCTAGTCTAGTATTTGAATATAGAAAAAGGGATTATTGTTATTCAGCTATAACTATATTCAATCTCAAAGAAAGGATTAAAGATCAAACTTTAATTAATGAGAGACACATGATCATGAATCGTATTGGGATAGCTGTAAATGTAAATGAAAAAAAAGATTTACTTGTTGCTAGAAATTTAGTTAAAAGTTAAATTTTAGCTATAAATAGCATTTTACAAATGATAAACTTAATCCAAAGAATTTAATAAATTGCCATTAATTTTTGCTTTACCACCTGATCTCGCTGCTAATAATTCATTACAGGACTTGCAATAGATATTAGAAGTAGTGTGGGAATAAATTATACTTTTTTCTTGACATTTTGAACATTCAATATTTAGAAATGCACTATTTGGTTTTGGTATTAATATATTTTCTTTCATAATCTAGACACTACCTATTTATGCACCAATTTCTAATTTTCGCATACGCATACCTTCTCTCATTGATTTTCTTTGACAGGTTTTACAAGTATATCTTAAAGTAATCTTTTTAGTAGTTTTAGCGGTTCGTTTTAATTCAGGAAATTTCTGGCCTCCGTAGCCTTTTTTATCTTCTGCGTGCCTTCGTGAACCCAAAGCTGTTTTCCTATCTTTTCCTTTTTTATAGATAGAGACAGCTTGTGCTGTATGGCTTTTGCATTTTGGACAGAATTTGCGCATTTCCTTCTGCATCTTCATATTAAACCTTTAGAGAATTAGGGTTATTTAAGGAAAACTACTTTATTACTTAAAGCTCATAGATATATCTGATGCTTATTTTAAATATTTTGTAAAACAATCGTGTCCGATTTTATTATTAGGTTGAACAATTAGCTAAAAACGTGATTTAGTAATAAAATAATTTTAAACGCTTATAAGCAAGCGTTTTATTATTCACTACAGGAAAATGGACATATTTGGTAATTTAATACAACAGCTCAGTATTGGAAGTGTACCTATTAATATGGATACTTTCGGCGTATGGATACCATTGACATTTGGTTTAGCAGTAGGTTTAGCATACGTAATAGCATCTGGTTTAAGACGTCCAACATAAATAAGTAAAATTTTTTTCGATACTTTTTTTCTTTTTGTCTTTTAAAAAGGATTTGTTTTGATTATGGATAAAGTCAGTTTTTCTTTATTAAGAGAATAGATTCGTCATGTTTGTCAAATTCTTTCAAAAAAGATTTTAAAGTTAATATCGGAACAACTGGAACTCCATTAATAAATTTAAATATTGTATTATCCAGTGTTATTATCATAGGGAGAGCTTGAGTTATTTTCTTTTCCCTTTCTAGCCACAGCCTTGTCCTTCTTATTTGTTTTTCAGCATATATTGTAAGAGTTGTTTTATTGCTATATTTCCAATGTTTACAATCTATTGTAATTGCAAAATCGTTTTTTATCCCAATAACATCCAGTTGAGCTCGAGGTTTGGACAAGTTAATATTGACTTTGGTCTGATACTCAAATAAAATCAAAAGTTCAGAAGTAAAGTATTCAAAGTCTTTCCACGACAATAATTTAGAACATTCTTGAATATCACAACCCAATTGTAGTGCGAGTAACGATGCTCTAATTCGATCCATCTTCGAAAATATGAGCATCTGTTTTCCGTTTTTATCTAAGCAGATTCCAATTCTGTTTTTAGCTAAAAAATTTAATAATTGTTTAAATATTGCAACACTTTCTATCCCTGTTTTTTGTCTAAAATCATTAAAATTTACTTCATTGGACATCCCTTGAATAGATTTTAAAATAATATTCGGATTGATATAATGGACCAATTTATGGTACTATAGACCTAATAAGAAATTTAATTTAAAAGCAGTATTTCTAATATTATATTCTGTTGATTTTAAAGTCTTTTTTTGGTGCTTGAAGATTTAATAAAATCTGTTTCAATTCGTCATCAGTTAATGCACGATTGAGTCTTCCTGTTGAAGCGGCATTTATAAGATAATTTTCCACAGCACCAGCTAATTCAGGTTTAACAATTCTAACATTTGCAAGACGCTGTCTTGCGGTTGGTTCTAAAAGCACTAGCAATACCTTCTGCCTCATGGCATCAGCTTCTGCTTCTCTTCTTCGTGCTTCTTCATCGTTAGAATTTTGGTTAGGTAGAGACATTTTTCTAAATTATCAAGAATACCTACTCAATTCAGGATTTGTTTTTTGTAACTCCTTGTGAATTTCTGTTGCTATCCTATCGACTCTTTTCATTCCGTCATCTGATATTATTCTTCCTTTATTTTTCTTGATAACGTACCCAGAACTTTCCAATTGTTTGAGACCTGTGCGTATAATTCCCCCGCTCGCATCTACATGATGAGCAAGATTATATCCTCTTTGTTTATTTCCACCATACTTGCTTCTTAAATCATCAACACCTATTGGTCCATGAATGTATACTTTTCTTAATATTGAAGCACATCTAATATACCACCAATCTTTATTTTGGGGTATTTTTTCAGTATGAGGACCAGTTTTTGAAAAATAAGACCATGCAGGAGGCTCTATCTTTTTATCATTTTTTAAATATGAAGCTAATTTTTCAATAAATCTATCAGACGGAACATCGTAAACTTTAGCCATTATAGTATCACAATAAGTCTTCAACCCCTATAAATCCTTATTCTCATTAAGCAAATGTAATTATATCAAATCAATTTTCGATATACAGTATTACAGGAGAGGCATGTAATCCTTATTGCTTTGATGTTTGATCTCCCTATTCTTATCCTGCAATTAAAACCTGGACAGATGAACACTTTACATTTTTTACAATATGACTGACGTATATCATAAGGAAGTTTTAGTCTTAATCTTTTTGCAATTTTTTTAGCAAGTTGAGCTTGCTCATTTGCTAATTCGTAATCTTGATCTAATTCTTGAAATGCGCTCCTCAGTAATATTGAAATTCTTTCGTGTGCCAATAGTTTCGCTTGATGTTTTCCCAAAAGTCTAATCATGTATCTGTATTTTTGAAAATAAAAATATTATGATCAAAAATTGGAAATCAATCAAATTAAACTAATATGATCAAATATTAAAGACATCAAGGCTAAGAGATCCATCTTGATATATCGCATTTCTATAGTATTAGCAGAATCTGCACTTGAAATTATACCGAGTGATTTAAGAAATAACCCGTTAATAATTAATTATTCTAAAAAAGTAGGTAAGAAGATCGATGACGTTTTTCTTGACAAAAGCTACCACTTTAGTGCTATGAAAGGAAAAAATATAGATTTTATTTGGAAAAGAGGCAGACCGGATCTAGTACATATATCTTTGTTATCGATATTATCAACTCCCCTCTTCTTAAAGAACTTGGTTGACGTATATATTCATACTATAGATGATAAAGTTATTTTTATCGGAGAACAAGTACATATACCAAAATCATATAGAAGATTTGAGGGATTAATAACAAAACTATACCAAGAAAAAGAAATAAAATATGATAAAAACGATTCCAACAAGTATTTATTAAAAATTGAAAAAAATATGACTTTAGATAACTTGTTAGATATGATTATCAAACCAGATAAAGTAATAGGATTTTCAAGTACTGGTATTCTGAAAGAGCTTAAAAATATTGTATATGAAAATATAGAAACAAATAATAAAAAAATTGTATTTGTGATAGGTGGATTTCAGAGTGGTCATTTTTCTCAAAGCACGCGAGAGAGGTTTGATATGACATATTCTATCGCAAAAGAGCGATTGGAAGCCCACGTTGTGCTATCTAGACTAGTTTATGAGTGTGAAAATCATTTGTCTAACTTGCATGGTCTCGGTTAATTCTCAAAAGAAAGATTTTTTAAAAAGATTAATACATTAAATTCGTTAAATGAATCAAAAAATGAGGTTTTTATTCGTTATACAAATAATTGCTTTTTTTATTACACTAAACATTTTATTGTTGAATCCGATTCAGGATGCTCTCGCTGATGGTTTATTTGAAGAAAATTTACCTCCAGCTTCTGTAGGTGACAGGGAGGCTAGTCTTTATACCAAAATTAACCCCCCTGTTCTCACCTCTGATAGCAAAAAAAATGCATTTTTTGAATTGAGACTATTTGACGCAAAAACTGATGAAACTATCCAACATGTTTCCTATTTTATAACTGTTGAAAAAGATGGTCAGCTGTTAATGAGGGACCTTTTCCATTCTCATCAAGGTAGTTTAAAGTTAAAGATTAATCCTTCAAATAGCAAAACTGTGAGTGTATTTGGTTCTACTGAACCTTTTCTTGGAGGGTGGACTAGTGAAACTGGAGATATTACCATTAATGGTCCTTTACTCTTAGAAGGAGGTTTGTATCACTTTTCAATTGAAATATTTGGAATAGATTACGACAGAAATATATTTAAACCAGAAAATGCTCCAAGGTTTGATTCCTGGCTAAGTGTAGGTGATGTCTACAGAGATGATTTGAGCGACGATGGAAAAAAATACAATGTTACAGTGATATCCTATTATGATCGGATTCAGGATTTTAAATATAATCCTGATGAAAGTAACATGTCATGGATAATGCCTTTCAATTGGGATTTGGAACGAATACAAAAAAATAATATATTTGTCCACGAAGAAATAAAGTTACCAAAAACTTTCACAAAATTTAGTGAGGCCAATTCTTTTAAGGCGTTAGTTAATGGAAATCCTTTGATTGGAAGATCGATAGCATTAGATCCTTTTACTGAAGAAAAGAATTTCATAGTCCATCTACTACTGAATAAAGCAGATATTATAAAAATTGCTCAGAAACTGAACAATACGAAAGATAAAATAATGACTTTTAATCTTTCACCTGCACAACAAAAACTAGTCGAAACAACATCAGAAGTAGTTTCTGATAGAGGAGGCATTCTAGTACAATTCACTTGGATGGATAAAATTGTATCAAACCAGGACACAAATTTACAATTGCGTTTTTCCGATGCTCTTTCAACTGAAGAGATAAATGGTGATATTAAATATGATATCATAGTGTACGATAAATCAGGAAATAAGATTGTTACAAAACTAGATTTAATAGCAAAGAATGCAACAGACTCCCAGGTAATCAAATTTCCATCTAAGGGGATTTATCAAATGGAATTAAATATAAAAGGTATAACCTATCCGGATTCAACTGCTCCTGATGAAACAAGAAATGGAATAGCAAGAGGAACTGTCGTGGTCTCGTGATAAAAAAACATTTTTTTTAATTTAACACCTTTTTTCTTGAGTATAAATGGTAGGTTATTATAGTTTATGACTTATCTAAAAGATTTATGAAGACTCAATTCGTCAATCATCTCGTGTGTTTAAATCATTCAGATAAACAAATCCGTTTAAAATTAAATAATTTAATTAGCGATAACCAAAATGAATGTGTTGAAGGATTTTTATATTGTATTAAATGTGATACAAAATATCCTATTATTGAAGGTATAGCGATAGTCGTACAAGATGTGTTAGCCTACATTCAAAATAGGACAGATATGTACGGAAAATGGTTATTAAATTGCCACTCAAAAGAAATGAAGGAATATCTAACGAAAATAGGAAAAACCATAATTTTATCTAATAAATCTAATACCTATGAAGATGGTGGAATTTGGTATTTACCATATAAATGGTTCCAACAAGAACAGCACAAAGAAGATAGACTGATTAAATCCTTGAAAGGAAGTCAAAGTGCTAATGAGCTTTACGATCGTGTTATAAATAGTATAAACCCAAAAATAGATGGAATAGCTTTGGATGTTGGTTGTGCAATGGGTAAAACTACGTTGGAACTTGCACAAAAATATTCGTTTGTAATAGGTATAGATCTTTCCTTTTCGTTCATAAAGGAAGCTCGTAAATCTATGAAAGAATATAAACAAGGAAATATTGAATTTTGTGTAGCTGATGCTGAATATCCACCCTTCCACCCAATGAAATTTGACCTTATTATAGCAATTAATCTGATTGAATTGGTAAATACTAAGAAGCTATTATCATGCTGTCATTGGTTATTAAAACCTCAAAGTGATATTATACTAACTGACCCTTATGATTTTAATAGAGAAAGAATTCTTGACAAAATATATGATGCTAAATCATTTAGAAGCTTAATTGAAGAAAATGGATTTGAAATAAACGAATCATGTTTAAAAAAAGAAGCCTTTATTCCTTGGATCTTAAAAATAAATGAACGAATTTATCTATTCTACTATGTAGACTTTATTAAAGCTAAAAAACTCTCAAAACATAAAGTTAATGTAAATAAATACTAAACTTGAGATAATATTAAGAACAAATAGAAAGTAGTGGGAAATGAGATATGTATGATAGTATTATTTTCAAAGATAGAAAAAACCTCTCTCCTAGATATATACCTAAAGAGATTTCTCACAGAGAGAAACAAATAGACCTTTTAGTTAGAACATTTCTGGATATAAAAGATGATCCAGATAATTTTCCGTTAACTATATTACAAATAATAGGTCCAGCTGGAATAGGTAAAACATCAACTGTTATAAAATTTTCTGATATTCTGGAAAATGAATTAAGAAAAAACAAAATAAATATCAAAATAGTGTACATAAATTTAAAATTACAAGGTGGAAATAAATATGCAATTTACAAGTATTTGTTAAGCTGTATTGCGCCAGAATTGCCTGCACAAGGTCTTAGTGCTGAAGAAATGTTGAGACAAATGCTTGATTATTTAATTATGAATAATATGTATTCTATAGTTATACTTGATGAAATTGACTACTTGATTAAAATTTCTAAAGAAATTGGAATTATTTATGACCTAACGAGATTGAATGAATTTGATCCATCTAAAAATTGCAATGTTAAGGGAGTAATTTTTATTGCTAGAAGTACGGAATTTTATGATAAATTAGATGAAGCTGAATTAAGTTCGATGGGACGAGCATACATTGAATTTCCTAATTATACAATCGAACAAACAAGTGAAATTCTTCTTAGACGATCAAGGGATGCGTTTCAAGCAAATGTAATAGGTACAGATATTATCGATTGGATAGCCAAAATAGTAGTTTCTCCTGTTGTCAATGGAGATATAAGATATGCATTGGATTTACTTTCTTATGCAGGAAGTATGGCTGAATCTGAAGGAACAGAAAGAGTGCTATTAGATCATGTGAAAAAAATTAATAGTCAAATATATAATGGAATAACAGATGAGGATATTAATGAGTTCTCAAATGCTCAAATATTAGTTTTGTTGGGAATAATTAAAGGATTAAAGATTAAAAATAGAGATTATATAGATCTAAAAGAGATTAGGATGCAAAGTTTGGAAATCTCTCAAAAATTCAAATTAAAAAAATTAGATGTAGAAGATATTTTAGATGATCTTGCCACCAGAAAAATTATTAAAATAATTTCTCTTAAAAAAATTAGTCTGATATCATCATCAATAGAAAACCTAGAAAAGACATTAATTAGTAAGATAGATTCAAATCTTGATTCCAAATGAATGATCCTTCTAACGTCAAGGATATCGTAGAAGAAGGACTAGGAAGTATAGGTAAAATAAAAATATTAAGAGCATTAGCAGAAGAAAAAAAGTTACTGACTATATATAAATTACATAAAAAAACACACCTTAAAAGAGAGGATATTAAAAGAAATTTGTCCGAACTGATAAGAATCGACTGGGTGATAGAACAAAAAATTAGTAATAGTCTTTATTCAATTAATAGAGAAAATAAATACATGCAACGACTATTATTATTTTTTTATGAAATAGGATATATAGACAATATTTAATTGTAATTTCTATACCTTAAAAATTGCATTGATTGACGGGAACAAGCTGCTAACCAGTTTTGAATGACTCTACAAATTTCATTATATGTACTTTTAGAAATGATAAAAATTCGAATGTTGAAAAAATGTACCATAAAAATATTCTTAAAAAAATAATAGTTTTACGATAAAAAAATAAATTGTAATTTTATTTTGATTTAGATTATCTAATATAATTGAATAAACTTCAAATATTAAACAAAGCGTTATTAGATACTAATTCTATGAAGTTCAATAATTATTTAACAACAAGACTAGGTCGAATTTTTCTATTTGCACTTATTGGTGTATCATCTTATTTTTCAGTCACAACAATTACTTTTGCTGCAGCTCAAGAGAAGAATTTGAATATCATAGTAACTTTTTTTGATATTAATGATGATACTGGCGATGTTATAACGTTTATAAATTCTGATGGTTTTACAAAAGCTAAACTCTTCACCCCTCTCAAAAGTACGAAAATGGGAAACACTACGGAACTTCAATTTAATCTTACGACTAGTCAAGTGAGTATGGGAGAACAATTTAGAGTATGTGCTTTATTAGTCGATCAAGACGGAATAATTTGCAAAATAGGAGAAAATTCAGAAGCAGAAAGACCTGAAATAATAGACTTTAGACTAGCAACTGATGATATTGTTAAAATTGACGTGGAAAATGTACTAGTTCAAGACATAGATGATACAGATAATGATAATGATAATGATGAGCAGGATGGAGAAGCTAAACCTACCGGTAAAAACAATTAGGATGATGGCTATACATTATAAATAACTCGAGGATAAAAATATTTGTTACTTAAGCATAGAAAAGAATGTGTTCTACTACTCATTTAGTTGTATATTAGAATCTATATATTCAACTAGCTACAACCATTCTTTTATCCGTTGTCTCTCAAAATTAATTTTTTTCTTATTGTATACAATTGATGGTTCTTTTAAAATTGTGATTGGTCCATTCCTGTTGTAAAAATCGGTATCAATAAACCCTGCTTTCCCATTGCCGGTATCCATAAAACAGAATCCTTTACCATCGAATTGCAATATAGGATTATATTCTTCTGATACAATGCATATTTTATTGATAATTTGAGAAGCAACAGATCTTGCTTGACCTTCTGCGAAAATACCTGCTTTTGGGATAGATATAGTATCATTTATTTTAATCTCGGTGACATCACCTATAGCAAATATATCTTTAAATCTTGTTTCTAATGTAGAATTGTTTACTGCTATCCAATTATTACCTTCCTCTACCAAACCAGACTTTTTAAGCACAGAAGGTGGAAAATGAAAGGGTATTCCGACTAATATATTATATTCCTTTTTTATACCATTGTGAAATTCTAAGTTATTCTTATAAACTTTTTTTAGTTTATGGTTTGGAAACAAATTGATATTTTGTTTCTTTAACATAAAAATTAATTTTGAATTAGGTTGCTTCCCAGCTACAGGTAGAGGTAATTGAGATGGAAAATAAATATCTACATCTATTTTGTTTCTCCTATCAATATTACGTATCATTTGATCGATTATAAATGCAGATTCAAAAGGTGCTGGTGGACATTTATAAGGAATACTCATTATCACAATAGCAATTTTTCCTTTCTCTAGGGAGAGAATTTTTTTCCGTAAAGCCGGTATACTTTCACCATCATAAAGGTTAAAACTATTTGGTTTAGTAAATCCATGAATCATATTTGTCGACATTTCTGCACCTAGAGCAATAACTAGAAAATCATAACAGAGATTATCATCTTGATGAAGAATTTTTATTTGCTTTGATTTTGTATCGATTTTGGTTATTTCATCATGAATGAACGTAATCCCCTTCGATTCTAAATTTATTAATGGGATTTTTGAATTATCTATTTTTTTTCTGCCATCAAGTATCCATAAATTTGTCAATCCCATCATAAAATAGTCTTTTTTGTCAATAATTATTACATCATGAGTAAAGTCAAGGTTTTTTCTTAAGATATTTGAGATACAAAGTCCTCCAAATCCTGCCCCGAGAATTATTATTTTTTTACCCATATTGTATTCGAATATTCTATCTTTCTTATTAAATATTTTAATCGCCGCACAATTAGGATTGATGTTAAAAATATATCTTTAAAACAATATTAAAAATTTTAATGCGCCATTCTCAATACACAAAATATTCATACTGATATACATGATTAATATTTATATTTATAAATCCAGTAATATCTTTCATTAATTCTTATAAATATAATATATGTATTTTATTCTATTTAGTACATTCATTTGAATAAGATATTTCTTTTTTCGAATTGACTTCAGAATATCTAGTATTTTATATGGTTGTATGATCCTTACTAACAATCTTTCTTTGAAATAGAGATTCTTTATACAATATTTATTAATAAAAATATTCAAATTTCGCTAAATTCATTTTTGGTAAACTTTAAGAGAAGGACTAATGTAAATTATTTGTATTCCTATTGTCGTTTCTAAAATATCGGATAATTAGATTAAGAAGATTTACCAGGAATCGTATTTATCTTATATTTCGCTATTTATTTTTCTTATATGTAAAAATAAAGTTAAAGTTAGGATGGCTTTAGATTACAACAACTACAACAACTAGGTTAATGATATTTAAAATAACATTCAATAATGGAGTTATTGGTTAGTATAGCGATGGATTATAACAAGTTATGTAAATCTATATTTGCTTTGCATGATGACATAAGATACGCTGGAGTAGTAGATGAAACAGGTGCTCTACTTGCAGGAGGAATGAAGAAAGGTATTGATTCCATAGTGGATGAGGCTGGAGAAGAACTGTATTTGGCGCAAACAGCAATTAGAAGATCCATGAGGGAAAGATTTGATCCCACGATGGGTAAAGCAAGATTTTCATATATTGAACGAGAGAAACTCTCTGTGATCACATTATATTTAGATAATAAGGTTGTTTTAATAACCATGGAGCCAAATATTGATTCTCATACAGCGATAGATATAGCTGAAGATTCGTTAGATATGCTAGATGGAAAAATCGATATTTGATAATAATAATATGCTGCTAAGAATTTAGTATAACTGATAGTCTAACTATTTCTTAGCGGTATAGAAATAGATAGATAAATAGTTATCCTATTAGATTATGCATAGTCTTTAAATCCTGTTCAAACTCAATTAATTCTGATGGTACATTTATTGAGGTGGCATCTTTGAGTGATAACGGTTTACCTGTATTTGGATTTATTGAATTTTTTTTCTTATTCCAAACAAGAGAATTAAACTCAACTATTTTTTCTGTGTATTTTTCAAAATCTTTAAAAAAATCATTTGTTTTGGGAAATTTCTGGTTGTGAATACTTTCAGAAGAATAAAGAGTTTTCCATAATTTTTCAGTGATAAATGGACAAATAGGTGCGACTAGTAATAATATTATTGAGAAACATCTGTGCAAAGTATAAATGGAGGAGATTTGAGAATTTTTATTTTCATTATCATATGCTCGGCCTTTAATCATTTCCACATAATGGGAGGCAAAAACATTCCATGTAAAATCTCTTATGCTTGTTGCAGGAATAAAAAAATTATAACTATTATACCCTTTTATACAAGAATTTATAAGTTTGTCTAATTCAGCCAAAATCCACTTGTCTGTGTGTAACAGATTATTATTTTTTAAAAGTTCAATTGAAAACTCTTTAGGTACTTCAAAAGAGGAAAGAAATCTACCTAAATTCCATAACTTTGAGAGAAATTTCTGTGAATTCGATATACTTTGTTCAGAACAACGAAAATCCTGTCCTAAATTAGTTTCACTAGCAGACCAAAATCTAAATGTATCAGCTCCATATTTTTGAATTAATGGTAAAGGATCAACAACATTTCCTTTACTTTTACTCATCTTTTTTCCTTTTTCATCTACACCAAAACCCATTATCCAAACATTAGGCCATGCTAATTTTCCTGTTAATTGGTAACACCGGAGCATTGTATAATATAACCATGTTCTTATGATATCTTTTGCTTGAGGTCTGATTGTTGCAGGGTATATCCTCCTATAAAATTCTGGGTCTTGAGAAAATTTGGATATGAATAAAGGCGTAATACTAGAGTCCATCCATGTATCAAATGTTTTATCTTCACCAACAAACTCGTTGTATCCGCAAGTAGCACAGACATCAAAAGGTGGTTTTTCTTTCCATGGCTGATAATATTTACCTGAATTAGGTAAATTAGGTGATTTACAATTTTGACAAAACCAAATTGGTATCTCTGTACCATAGAACCGTCGTCTCGATATAGGCCAATCTATAGTAACTGCATTTAACCAATTTTTTAATATTTGTTTATGAATAGGTGGATAAAAATTTAATTTATTGGAAAATTCTTTGAGAATTGGAAGAAAGTCCAATTGTTTAAGATAATAATCCTGTAAAGGAATGATTTCTATTTGAGTCTTACTTCTTTCACAAATGGGAGTTCTATGCATTATTTTTTCTTCTCTTTCTATAAAACCCTCACTTCTTAAATCATCGATAATTTTTTGTCTTGCATGTTTTAATTTCAAATTGCTGTAATTCCCTGCTGAGGAGGTAGTATACCCATTTTCATCAATTGATACTATTTCTTTTAGGTTTAATTCTCTAAAAACTTGAACATCATTATGATCACCATAACTACATACCATAACAACTCCTGAACCAAAATCTGGCTTCGCAGAATGATGGGTTAAAATTGGAACATTTCTCTTAAACAAAGGTAAGACTACTTCTTTTCCAATTAAATGAGAGTACCTTTCATCTTTTGGATTTATTATTATTGCCTGACAAGCATAAAGTAATTCAGGGCGGGTCGTTGCGACAACTATTTTATCATTATTTTTATTGACTATACTAAAAAATATATAAATTAGATTTGTTGGGAGATCTTCATAAATTATTTCTGCATCTGAGATGGTTGTTCCACAATCAATACAGTAATTATTAGGTCTATTAGAAATGTAGATTAGCCCTTCGTTCCATAAATCAATAAAAGTGTTTTGGGTTAAGGTTCTAAATCTAATTGAATCTGTTCTATAATAATCTTTAAAATTGCAACTTAATCCTAAATTTTTCATTATTTCAATCATGTCATTTTCCAGATCGTCAAGAGCAGTTTTACATAACTCTAGAAATTTTTCTCTAGGCACCTGACGCATTCGAACTTTATATTTTTTTTCTGTATAGATTTCTACTGGGAGGCCATTTCTATCTATACCAATAGGAAACATAACATTACGACCATTCATCCTCGCGGTTCTAGCTATCATATCTATCTGTGCATAGTGTGCAGCAGCACCAATATGCCATGGTTTTCCTGAAGGGTAAGGAGGAGGTGTATCTATAACAAACACACTATCAAGATTATCATTATTTTTTAATGTGAACGAATATAGATTTTCTGAATCCCATGACTTTAGGAGTTCTGATTCAATTTCATGATTCCAAGATTTTGAAGAAATTATAGGTTCCATTCTATATTTTAGTTCTAATATTTTATATGGTTATTAACGTTAATATCAAAAGAATAATCAATTGATATACATTCTAATAGAAATAATCATCTAACATCGGCTAATAGATGAGCTCCTTTATTAACACCTTCGTAAATATAAACACCCAATGCATCAATATTTTGAGGCATTTTTGGAGCTAAAATTTTAAGTATTTCTTTAGAAAGATTTTCTACTGTTGCCTCATCTGATAAAAGATAAACTGTGGCCTTTGGCATTTGTAAATCAAAATATCCTTGAGGGCCATCAAATTTAACATAATAGTAAAGATCATCATCCTTTGATAGATATCTCTCATTTACAAAAAACTTGTGATCCAAGTCATTTATTGCTTCTTTTATCAACTGTTTAGCTTCACTAAAATCTATGACCAAACCATTTTTCATTTTACCAATAATCTCAACCATTACGGTTGATGTATGTCCATGAAGGATAGAACATTTCTTTACCAAAGGCAAAATATGAGCGTAATCAAATGAAAGTGAAGGATCTTCAATAAAAATAGATCCGATTTTTTCATATTTGGTATCAAAGAAAAAGATTGATTCAAACTCTGTCAATTTGCCTTTATATTTTGATGAACCAATTGCAACTATTTTTAAATCTGGATAGGTACTCTTTATCCTATTAAACTTTATTAAATCATCATTTGAATCTATAACCTCTATGTATTTTTCATCATTGGTTTTAAAATCTACCGTGAGAACTTCGTCCCCTGGTAATTTGATTTGAGAATTTACTTCATACTTGATACCAAGAAAATTCAGTAAGTTGGATAAAGATAACTGAGTCCTATTTAAGAGATAATCCCCCCTATCGTTAAGATATTTAATATCATTTTCAATAACATTCCGGTTATTTGACAATATTAGAAATGTGCAAATCTATATATAAAAATCTAAGCCTTCCCGAGATAGACTGATATTCCTAAAATTAATTATTCTTAACAAATAAATATTGTACTTTAAATCAGTTACGAACTTATATATTCTAAAAAATTACATACAATTAAAAAAATAAATTATAATACCTGTGAAATCACTTTAAATGTCTATAGACCTTACTTGGAAAATTATTGATTCTATTAAAAATTGCATTTTAACGGATGAAAATATTGGCATAGCATTTTCCGGAGGAATTGATAGCTCATTACTTGCAAAAATTTCTAGCGATATTTATAAAGAGAATGTCATTTTATTATCAATAGGTTTTCCTTGTTCACATGATCTTGAATTTTCTAGAAGAATGGCTCGTGAATTAAATATTAAACACATTACATATGAAATCCGAAATGAGGAGTTCAATAAAATTGCAAGAAAGGTTATTGACAATCTAGAATGTAATAATATTTCTCACATAGAAAATTGTATAGCATTTTATTTTATATCTTTTCTTTCAATTCTGAATAATTGCAAACTTGTTTTAACAGCCAATGGTTTTGATGAGTTATTTTGTGGGTATGACAGATATAGACAAATAATATTCCATGGTCAGAAACAGATTCAAAGTTTTATGGAACAAAAAATTGCTAATGAACTCACCCTTGTTAATGAAATAAATAAGTTTTCAACAGAATTCAATGTGCAGATCAAACAACCATTTTTAACTAAAAAGTTTATTGATTTTGCAATGAAAATCCCCATAGAGAAAAAAATACTAGGGCCAACGGATAAGGTTAGAAAACATATATTAAGAGAAATTGCCATATCTTTAAATGTCCCTATAGAATCTGCAATGAAACCAAAAAAAGCTCTCCAATATGGAACTTTGATCCATAAAAATCTAAATAAAATTATCAACACGGATAAAGATATAAAAACAAAATTATTGACTAAAATTCATCATTAAATATCATTTTTCCAAGTGTATTTTTTATATTAAATAAGATTATATTTTACTTGGATGTTGATAATTCATTGCAAACAGTTGAAGATACATTTTCAATTATCTTAATTCCAGAAGCAAAATGCTGTTCTGGATTGAAAAGCTCGTTTAATTCCATTTCAGAGAAATATTTTGAAAGAACATTATCTTCCTTTATTGCTTGTATGAACTGTTTATCATTATCCCTTGCTTGAAAAGCGACTCTCTGAATATCCATATATGCTTCGATTCTGGGTATACCTTTACGTACTAGGAATTCCAAAATGAATTCAGCGTAAATCTGTCCCTTTGTAATATTTATATTTGAAGATACTTTTTCAACATTTACAAATATATTTTTTATAACTTTTATCATGGTCGTTAACATTTCATCCAAAAGTATGATTCCCATTGGTATAGTAAATCGTTCATTGGCTGAATTTGATAAATCGCGTTCATGCCAGAGACAAATATTTTCCATAGAAACACTAAGAAGAGATCTCAAAAGTTTTGCTAAAGAGGATACTCTTTCACTCTTAATTGGGTTCTTCTTTACAGGAACTGCACTACTTCCCATTTGCCCACTTTTAAAAGATTCTGCAATTTCATCTATCTCTGTTCGCTGTAAATTTCTGATTTCAATTGCAATTTTGTCTAATGAAGTCCCTATCAATGCAATAAGAAATTGTACTTCTGCCAATCGCTCCCTTGGTATTACTTGTGTCGCCGCCTCTATCGGATGTAGATCCAATAATTTTGCGACGATTTGTTGAACCTCCAATGCTTTATCACCCATTAACGATCCAGTTCCAACAACTCCCAGGGTTTTACAAATCAAAAACCGCTTTTTACCTTCTTTTATCCTTTCTACGTGTTTTACCATTTCCATTGCCCATACCGCAAATTTTAATCCAAAAGGAATAATACTTGCATGCTGACCATGTGTTCTTCCAACTGCAGGTTGAAGTTTGAATTCAACAGCTTTGTTGGATAGAATTTCTGCTAACTCTTTAATTTTAGGTTCAATAATTAACAGTGATGCTCTTAATTGCATAGAAGTAGTTGTATCTATAATGTCATTACTTGTCAAGCCAAAATGGACCCATGGCTTTGTCTTGAGAGAACACTGTTCACTTATAGCATTTACTATTGCAGCCATATCATGATCTGTAGAAGCTTCCAACTCTTTTGTTCTGTTTAAGTTGATTTTTCCTGATTTGGCGAGACTGGTAATCTCTTTGGCTGCATCTACCGGGATGATTCCAATATTGGATTGGGCAAGGGCAGTTGCTGCTTCAAATTCAAGAATGAAGTCCAGCCGTTTTTGTTCTTCAAAAATATCTTTAATATCTTTGCTACCATATC
Organism: Nitrososphaeraceae archaeon; assembly: GCA_036376955.1. GTDB lineage: Archaea > Thermoproteota > Nitrososphaeria > Nitrososphaerales > Nitrososphaeraceae > TH1177. The sequence goes on along the minus strand of DASUZI010000105.1, from coordinate 2,169 downwards.
TACCCGAATCTATTGGCAAAATACCCATTATAAGATATTCAATTTATGTATAGAAATAAATCTTTTCTATCATGATATGAAAGTTAACCAAATTGTTTATTCGTCCTTTGTAATAAAGTCAAGAATAAGTTTTGCCTGTTTAAAGTGTACAGCATCTATCATTTTACCATCAACCTTAAAGGCACCACGTTTATCTCCATGTTGTTGGATTTCATTCAATGTTGAAATAACTTTTTTTGCCCATTCAATTTCATTTTGTGATGGTACAAATACATTATGAACAGGTTCTATATGTTTAGGGTGGATAATACTTTTACCGGCATAACCGAGTTTTTTGGCAGTTTTAGCATCTCGTTGAAGACCATCTAAATCATCTACTTTCTGCCATATAGAATCCAAAGCTGGAATTCCTGCAGCTCTTGCATCCACTGGTATTTTAGATCTAGCATAACTATATTCTAATCCTTCATTCTCATAATCTAATTTCATATCATACAAATAATCAAAAACACCAAACAAGAGAGAACAGATTCTTGAATTATATTTTGCAATATGATAAGCATTTACTACTCCTTGAGAGGATTCTATGGATGGAATTAACCTGATTGTTTTTTGAACCTTTCTTTTTTTTTCTAGTGTTTCAATTATTTCAGTTATTTTTTCCAGTTCAGAGTCTGAATTTACTTTTGGTATTACTATACCATCCAAACTCTCACAAATTACAGAATCTAAATCTTGTTCATAAAGTCCCGATTCGAAGGAATTTATTCTAACAAAAAGCTGAGGCAAATCTTTGTGTTTGTGAATAGCATTATCAATTTTATTATTAGTATTGATGTTAATACGATTTAAACTATGGTTATTAGTTGAAAGAGATTGGATAATCATCTCTCTTGCTATAGATTTTTCAGAAATAGGTACTGAATCCTCCAGATCTAAACATAAAATATCAGGATATAGCAGCCTCGATTTCTCTAGAAATCTCTTATTATTTCCTGGTATAAATAATAATGTTCTAAACATCATTGACTTTCATAAATTAAAAAAAACAAGAAAAAAGAAATTATTACAGTTCTTGGGGATTAGTTAATATTTTACCAATTTGATCGGCATTTGCCATCATAACATGACCCTTGACCATTTCAGAGAATGGTAATTTTGTTGCGATAAGGGGCTTGATTTTTCCTTTTCCCACCCAATAAATTATATCCTCTAAATCTGATTTTGTACCTTGGGTAGAACCTAATAGATTAGTACCTCTAAAGAACAAATATCGAAGATCAAGTGTTGAATCATAGCCAGTAGTTGCACCGGTTGCAACTAATGTTCCACCCATTTTTAATAATGATACCTCCTGAGGAAAAACTGCTTTACCTATATGTTCAAAAACAACATCTACGCCTTGCTTATTTGTTAGATTTCTAACTTTTTTGTACCAATCTTGTTCTCTATGATTTACAACTTGGTCAGCTCCTAACTTGATACAAGTATCCATTTTTTCCTGGTTTCCGGCAGTGGCAATAACATCACAATTATATAATTTTGCAATCTGAATTCCTGCCATGCCAACACCACTAGTTCCTCCCATTATTAGAACGGTTTGTCCTGGTTTTATTTTTGCTCGTCCGACCAACATGTGCCATGCTGTCATTCCTACCATAGAGATAGCAGCTGCATCGTCGAATGAGACAGAATCTGGTAACTTTGCAACGTTTACTTCTGGTAAATGAGTATATTGTGCGAATCCACCCCATAATGGTCCAGTTTGAAATCCCCAAATATTTCTTTCATTACAATCATATTCTCTTCCTGCAGTACACATCTCACAGACCCTACAACTAAGGTTGGAATGTGAAACAACTCTATCACCTGTCCGAAATTTGGTTACATCTTCACCTACTTCTACTACAGGTCCGGCTACATCACTTCCAGAAATATGAGGTAAAGGGGTCTTTACAGGATCTCCCCAAATTGCCCATAAATCGTTATAATTATAGGATGCTGATTCCACTTTAATCATAACTTCATTAGGTTTTAATTTTGGAGTATCGATATCTTCGATCTTGACTACCTGTGTAGGATCTTTATTATATTCCCTAAAAACAGCTGCTTTCATGCTTTGGAGTTGGAGTATAGACTTAATATAGTTAACTTGAAATAAAGTAAAAA
>DASUZI010000104.1:0-5492 GCA_036376955.1 Nitrososphaeraceae archaeon | reverse complement strand
AATGATATTCACACTAAAGATATAAGAGATGTTTTGCAAATTGCTAGACTTACTCTTAATCTAGAAGATATAGAGGATATAGCTCATACATTAATGAAGTATAAACCAAAGAATTAACAACACAACTAGTATATTTTTCTTAATACTCTAATTATACATTATTATACATTATTACGCATTAGTAGGGTCCAAAGTTCATTATCAATCAAGGAAATCATCGATCAGTTTATGGTTATAATAAATGTATTAGCTGTTTAAGTTTGCTATTATATGCTATTTCCTTAATATTAGGCACTTCTGTGAACCTATTATTTGGATTTAATTTAATATATACTTCAACTGCAAGTGTGACCTAATGATCTTAGATTTACTAATACTTTGTATTTATAATTCTTTTTCCAATATGTTCTTATTATGTTTCTAAAATCTTAGACATCTATTCTATCACTATAGGAATTAATTAGATTGGGATAGCTAATTTATATATTCATAGATACAAAATGCTTTGATGAAATTTCCGTTAATTTTCATTGTGATTACCTTAAAGGTTCACTATTAGTAATTATGTTTATTATAATGCTTGTCTAATCTATTTGCAAAGTGCTTAATTATCCAGATTACAAAATAGAATTGTCAAGATCGTAGATAAATCAAACGAGTAACCTGATTCCAAACGAAATCCAACCTAAAAATATTATTAACACCACCTCGTAATACCTTTCCAATACATATGTCCTAATATCCAAATATTCCAGATATTATGACGATTATGAAAGCTAAATCCATGTTTTTAAAAGGAATGGAAACAACGGTCAATTTATATAAATAATAGAGAAAGGCCGTTAACAAAATTTTTTTTATAGATTCATTAAGGTTAGTAGGCAAAAAATTTTCTTAATATAGTGTTCAAAATTATAAAGTAATACCGTATATTGATGTATCATATCCCTTCAAATATGTTAAAGCTAAGAACAGAATTGTATTATAACAATTAAATTTAATAAATTTAATACTTGTAGTGTATAAGAGGAAAGAATACTTAGTTTGCATCCAAAAAATCAGGTATTGGTTATTTTATTTTCAATAATTTTTATAGGTCTAATAGGTATTCCATTCGGTAACCCAAATTTTATAATTAACGCAATAATACTAGAATTATCATTCATCATATTAGCTATTATTATTATAAAGGGAGTAGGTAATAATAAGCCATTTTACATATGTATTTTCTTGGCACTATTAATCATTATTGGCAATAGTCTAGTTACTGCTCATATTAACAGAATGATAACTTTTTCAAAGCCACTTAATACTATTGTTTTGATTATTGGCGGTTATTTACTACAAGGTTTACTAATTTATAGTAGTATATTGGCGATAAAAAGTAGGCAATTTAAAAATCGTCAATCATTTGAACAACTCGAATAACAAATTGACAATATTTCTAAAAAGTATACAATTATCTATAAACTTGTAAGATGTATAATCTTGTATATGATACTTTTATTATTTAACATTAATATTGTCTGCGACTACTTCTAATAGTTTAGCAGTTGAGATAGGTTTCTTTACCAGTTCAAAACCAAAAGTGTCCTCGATAATATTTTCATATGCAGTTATTATGATTATGTTTATTTTTTCATCAATTTCTTTAATCTTTGTAGCTAACTCACATCCATTTATTTCTGGCATTCTATAATCTGTTATTAAAAGAGCGCATTTATCGTGATTCTTTTTTATATATTCAAGAGCTTCAATTGGATTAGTGAATCCTATAACGTTATAGCCGTTCATCTCTAACGTGACTTTAAACATGAATACTAAATCAGATTCGTCATCTACTACAACAATATAAGAACGGTCCATTTCCACAGTAATAGCAGTATTAATTTTATTCAAGTATTTAACATGATCTTATATAGATAAACCTATTGAAATAATCTCTTGAGATAATAAGAAATCACTGAATGTTTATCATTTGTTTGAAGTAAAATAGTTGGAAGAAGTGATATCATTGGTGTGTATTAACTTATTACAAGTATATGTTATTTTAATGACAAGATAGAATACTCAATAGATATGGAAAACCAGAATAACGATCAATTTTCCCTGTTTGTAGAAACGTGTGAAAAGATTAGATCTACCACTAAAAAAAATGAAAAAATAGATATTATTTCTAAATATATAGCCAATCTTGATGAGACCTCATTATCTATTGCGGTTTTATATCTATCAGGAAGAGTTTTCCCTATAGGCTCAACTATGACACTCAATATAGGATTTACTACTATTATGGAATCTCTTTCTGAGATTGCAATGTTAAATATTAAAGATATCCAAACTATTCATTTAAAACATGGGGATATTGGTGCAATAGCGGAATATGCAGTATCTAAAAAGCATATTATTTCTCTATTTAACCAACACGAAAAAGTATCGTTAAGTTATTTATATCATCAATTTAAAAAGATAGCAAGCATTAGTGGCTCTGGTTCTAATAAAACTAAAAAGAACATATTAAAAGGATTACTTATAGCTTGTTCTCCGCTTGAATCAAAGTATCTTATAAAAATTATTACTGGTGAAATGCGGATTGGTTCAGTTGAAGGTCTTGTGGAGATTGCTCTATCTCATTCCTTTAATAGAGAATTAAAATACATAAGAGAAGCTATGCTTATTTCAGGAGATATATCACAAGTAGCAGTTTTAGCAAAAAAAAATACTCTTCAAAATGTTATAATGAAGCCATTTGTGCCAGTAAGTTTTATGTTAGCCGATGTTATGTTTAGTGCGGAAGAGATAATAAACTATTACAATAAACCTTTGATTTGTGAGTATAAATATGATGGAATAAGGTTACAAATGCACAAGTTTGATAATGAGGTTCGGCTTTTTTCTCGCAATCTTGTAGATATAACTTATGCATTTCCCGAGTTAGTGAAAGCTGCAATAAAATCTACAATAATAACTTCAGATACAAGGTTACATAATAATGTAGACTTTATTTTAGATGGAGAATTAATAGCCTTCAAAAATGATAAACCATTACATTTCCAAGAGCTACAGAAACGACTTAGAAGAAAAAATGTTACTCACGATATTCAAACTGAAATTCCTGTATATTACATAGTCTATGATATAATGTATTTTAAGAATAACCAAGTACTAAAGAGTTCACTGTTAGATAGAAAAAATATTTTATCGATAATCTCTTTTAAAGAACCGATAATCAATTCAAGTTATAAAATTTCAGACTCAATAGACCAAGTAATTGCAATATTTAATGAAAGTAAAGATATTGGACACGAAGGCCTAGTAATAAAGGATCCGCTATCTCAGTATCATCCAGGAAAAAGAGGTAGATACTGGATGAAGTTGAAGAAGGAACTAGATACAATTGATGCAGTAATTGTTATTGCGGAATATGGTCATGGAAAAAGAGCTGGAGTTCTATCGGATTATACATTTGCAGTAATAGATGAAGATAAAAAAGATAATGATGATAACTTGACTACCAATAATTATCTTGACAATATAAGGCTAAAAACAATCGGAAAAGCATATTCTGGTTTGACTGATAAAGAGATAGACGAAATGACCGAAAAGTTAAGAGGAATTATAGTAGAAGACAATGGAAATAGAATTTTAGTAAGGCCTGAAATAGTTTTAGAAGTAGCATTTGATACAATACAAAAAAGTGAAAGACATGATAGTGGATTTGCATTACGATTTCCTAGGATAAAGAATATCCGTATTGACAAGAACCTAAAGGATATAGATACATTAGAAAAAGTTAGACAGATTTATCAAAACCAAGTGTATGTAAAGCATAAGGAAATTTGAAGAATAATAGTAATTTCTACTTAATATCGCTAATATTTATTTATTAAAATTATTTTTTATCTTGTATTCTGTTTTAGTAGAAACTATATTCTTTGTTAATAATAATTTATAATATTCCATGACTTCTTCTATGAACTAATAATTCTTCTTCACTCGACATTCCATAACCACAAATTTCACAGAAAACAAGATTTGAGATTTCAACTATATCTTTTGGAATTCCAACAGTAAGGATATTTTCAAGCTCAATAATTTTATGGTTTTTATAGATTTTAAAAGAGTCTAAATATTCTTGTAATAATGATCTTATATGTTTAATTACCTGTTTATCTTGTTCATCAAATATAGACAATACTATGTTATCTTCTTCAATTTTGATTTCTATTTTTTCATTTATTATTGAATTGGAAATAAAATAATTATATATATTATTTGTTAGGTCAATATCTCCTGCAAAATTTATTATCAAAATATTTTGATTCCCCCCATTAACTGATAACGAAATTGCTATTATAAACTCATCATCAGTATTAAAAGAATTAAGTAAATGTATTAAAATTACCTAGAATAGAATATTTTACTTCACTTATAGACGTCGTCAAATGATATGAAATATTAATTATTTTATATTAATGTAATTATATTTGGAATGAGTTTAATTTGAGCTTTACGTCTTAGAATACGAGTAATTTTAGAATTAATTAATTGATAGATACCAGTATGAATAATGCTATTATAAATAGAATATTTTCCTAATTTCTTCTTGAATTAATCTTATCAAAAATTCTTTTACAAATAAAAATTTAAACAATCAAATTAGTATCTGATATAATACTATATATTATTATTTTATTTGATATTTTTTCTTCTTTTTGTTACCTATATTTTTTCATTTTGATAAAATATATTAGATGATCTTTTCTTTCAACATCACATATCTGATATTATGCAATAGAACTAATATTAATCGATTTTATCATTGTTTCAATAGAATTCATATTTTGTTCAAAGGTATCAGGTTGAGCCGTAAAATCTAAGCTATACAATAATCCATTTCTTATTGCTTCAATTCCAATATTTCTTTGCAACTCTACTTCTTTATTTGTATAATCAATCATATACGCGTTAATTCCAGATAATTTAGTCGATTGTACTTTTACATCAATGGATGAGTTATTCAAATTTGTTAGCAAAATATTTCTTCTATCGTCTAAACTTAAGGAATCTTTAATTTTTTCAATATTAAACCAAACAAAAACCATATCAGATAGTAATTTATTTGATGGAGAGAGAAAACTAACCTGAAAGATTCGATCAGGGGAAAAGTTTTCTGGCCCATTTTTTTCATAATATCTCCAGTCATCAGGATATTTCATATTTATCCCATATAATGGGTTTTCATAAGTTTTGAATTCTTCTGAAGATTCAGAAAATATACCTTGTATATTATGAGTAGAAAGTAGTATAATTACTAAGATAGAGGAAATACAAACTAATACTATTAACTTAATATTTATTACCATTATATAAATATATTTTAATATTATATTAATCTTATAATCTTAATAACTTAGAACAGATAATATAGATATTTAATTACATTATAAGCAAATATAAATATATTGTAATGATGTTAATAATTTTATATA
>DASUZI010000103.1:0-9130 GCA_036376955.1 Nitrososphaeraceae archaeon | reverse complement strand
TTAATAGTATCTATAAAATTTGTACTATTAAAATTAGAAAAAGATTTAATTATTATTCCAAATATATTTATAATATATTTTTATTATCATTTAACATAATTAAAGTCTCTTGGAATGTATCATGAGGGATACCAAATCACTTTACTATATTTAAATTCTATAAAAATTATAGGTAGTTATTATATATATTAAGTAATCATTATATAAAAGTGCAAAAAAATAGTAAAAAAATCATATTATCTTTGTTATCTTTTATGTTAATTATCGTCATAACGATAATTAGTATTAATCTTAATCGTTCTAGTACACCATTATTTCTATTAGATATTCACGCCGAACCAGATGATGACAACAAAGAAAAGGATGATGGGGAACAGAAAAAAGAGAATAAATTAATCGATGGAAATAAAGAGCAAGACCAAACAAAAGATAAAGATGCGGATAAAGATAAAGATACAGATAAAGATAAAGAAAATGGTAACAAAAATGACAACTCCGATTTTGATCAAATGGATCCTGCTTATCGATCTTTCTTTCCTATAAAGCGAATAGTAATACCGGAAGTTTATGAAACTATACCAAACGGACAGACATACAGATTTAATATTAATAATCCAAATGATAAAGTTCAAGTAGACGAAGGGGAGCATAAAACAATTTTTACACAACAAAATCTTGATGGAAGTTGGAGAATAGACTATGGAAAACCTAGAATAGATATCCATACCAAGGATGCTGGAATATTACCTGATAAAGTGGGCCAATTAAATAATCTATCGAAAGGTAAAATACAAAGTTGGAATTTTTCTGAATTAAAAAAGATTGGGTATTGGTATAAACCAACAGATTGGAAGAATATAGAAGTCACTTTGGTTTTTAAACTTCTTGATTCGGCACGTTCTAAAGGAGATCAACATTCTATCTCAATAGTAACTAGATCAATATCTCATAGTCAACTTGATAATGAATATAAAAAGTCCGATGATGAACCACCATTTTTTTGTGGAGGGTCAAGTTATCATAATAACCTTTCTAATGACGGTAACGTTAGAATGAAAAAAGAACAATTTCATATTGATTATGAATGGGAAAGATACAATCCAGAAATAACAGTGGGAGATATATACAATAAAATTATTGGGTTCAAAGCAATAGTATACAATGTTAATGATACTGCCGTAAAATTAGAAACTTGGGTAGATACCGTAAATCAGGGTAGAGGGCCGTATAAAAAAATACATGAAGGAATAGATTTGGGTAATTGGGGTGATAATATGAAATTATGTGGTGCTGAAAAAGAAGGTCAAGCAATTACATGGGGTTCTCCAATTGTTATACTCAAAGCAAATGATTTTAAATTTGACATATATGACCTAGAAATAAGAGAAATAGTTCCTCCACAATATATGTATAATAAATAGAATATTTTATAATTTGAATATTACAGGCAAAAGAAGTAGTACTAAAGCATGATTATTCATATTTATCAAATATGAGTTTTTTAAAATTATATCATATCTTATAAAATATTAAAATATCTCGAAATTAAAATAAAATAAAACTATTAATTTAATTTAACCTATCTATACAAAAAAAGAATTATTTGATAAAAATTTCACTATAATTTTTATACAACAAAATTTTTAATCTTGTCTTTTCAATGTATTGACAAAAATTCTTCGAATTGTTTATATTCACATAGAATTTGATATGGTAAAGTAATAACCACATACTTAATAGTAGATTAGGAAATAAAACTGAAAAATTAACAACTTCAAAATAGATAATGGGAACTTGAACAATTTATAAATACATGTCTGGGTTATTTTAGCTCAGATTGTAACCAGATCTACCCTTATTTGACATAGCATGGTCAGTCTGGACCTTTAGTCAACTCCGGTAAACTAGTTCAAACTATGACAATTTAATAATAATAGCAAAATTATTATTACCAGCAATTAGAAACAAGTCCAACTTCATACTTGGCACAATATTTTCAATTTTGGGAAGAATATCATTTCATTATTTGTAAATGTGTATTTGTAACTCGGGTTATTTACAAACTTTATATTCAAGTTATACACAAATAGATAAATAAATCTCGTAATAGAGAATAAACATTAATTTTAAATAGTTCTAAATTATTCAATCCAAGGTATGAAAGGAATTCATCTCTATTATATTTCATTTTTAATCATTGCTATATTTCCTACAATGGCATGGGCAGCAGAAGAATCTAATTACTCTTCAACTTCATCATTATCATCATCCTCATTAAACAATACAGATGTTGATTTTGCAACTAATATAGAATTTATTAAAGGTCATTTATCTGCTGCAATTTCAAATAAAGAAGCTGGAAATAATGAACTTACACAGACACACACTTTTCATCCAATAACTGAAATATACACATTGATTAGAGATCAATTATCATCCGCTGATAGTGAATTAAATCAAACATTAATTAATTCACTAAATAATCTAACATCAATAGTTTTTACATCTAAACCTGCCGAATTTGTAGATTCTGCAACTTTTGTAAAGAATCTATTAGACAAAGCACTAATTACAGTAGTACCAGAAAATGAAGTTGCAAATATTAATTTCAATATGAGCACTTTGATTAATTTACTTAAAACTGCTGCATCAGAATATGAGATAGGAATACTTAATGGTACAATTGCAAATATTGCAGAATATCAGGATGCTCAAGGATTTGTTTCATCTGCTAGCGAAATATTGAATAAAACATTAAATAGTTTGAATCAAACATCTAATGAGAAATTTACAGAAATTAAAGATTCCCTTCAAGAACTAAATACATCTATTAATAACAAAGAAAATTCAACACGAATTTCTACAATAATTAATAATATAACAAATACTATTCCAAATCTACTAAATGTACAAGCAGGAGACCTTGTTATTCTTGTCTCTACTGATACAGAATCATCGGAATTAATTAATAATATACGCACTTTATTAGATCAATCTATTGAAAAAGCCAAGAATGGCAATTATCAAAATGCTGAGAGTTTAGTAATAGAAGCTTATCTAGATAACTTTGAATTTCTAGAAGGTGAAATAGCAAAACATGATGAATCACTTATGAAGGATACGGAAGTACTTTTGAGAGAACAATTACGAAATCTTATACAAGGAAAAGCTGATATACAAGATATACAAGCAATGGTAGATAAAATAAATATCAAACTAAATGAAATAGAAACAATACTACATTAAAAATTGCTTATTGACAATTGTATCTTTTATTATTTTTATTAAGATTGTACAAAATATAATTAAACAATCATGATGATGACGAATATTCAAGGTAACTTTATATGAAAATCAGAAAATTACTCAGGTAAATTTCCAACTTTAATGTTATACTCAGATGAAACATCCTATAATTTTTAGGACCGTTAGCAAAATAGTTTAAAATGATGAAATTATAAACATATTTATGCGTACCGAACCAATAATTGAAATTCGAAAAATAAAGAAAATAAATATTGAAGGTGGTGTTGTATTTGATGGATTCCATGGTATTGGCCTTACTAGTACTATAGCATGTGGATGTTTTATCAATTCATTAAAAACTGAATTAGTAGGTATTCTTGATTCTCCTCTTTTTCCTCCTGTATCGGTGATTTACGAAGGTAAACCTAATTTTCCAGCTAGAATCTATGCAAATGAAGAGAAAAAGTTAGCATTCTTTGTTTCTGAAGTGAATTTAGATTCATCATCAGATAGACCAATAGCTCATACTATATTGAATTGGTCTAACAATAATAAATGTAAGAGAATAATAAGTGTTGCAGGGAGAGCAATAGAAAAAAATAGAACAAAAAAAGAATCTTCCCCACTTGTGATCTCGAATTCTCCAGATATAATTAAGGAATTAAGTAATGTAGGAATTCTGTCTTTGAAAAATGGAACGATTGACGGGATTCCTGGAATTCTTTTAAATGAATCAAATTGGAATAATATTGATGTCGTTGTATTTGTAGTTGATGTTGTATCTGGAGTACCTAATTTTAGAGCAGCCGCAAATATTGCTCAGGTTGTAAGCAAAATTGTTCCTGAAGCTTATTGTGAAATACAACCATTGATTAAAGAGGCTGAAAATATGGAAAATAATTTAAAAATGATAAGGAGTCAGACATCCAATAAATTCAAAGAGCGAATTTACAGATAAATTTATCAAGTTTACAGCCTTTATTGGATTTGGGGAGAAATTAATGATATTTCTATTTTTCTATTTATATAATGTGCTTAATTTTAGTATATTTTTTATTTAATCATGAATTTTCCTTAATTTGAGCCTGAATAAATCTAAAACAATCTATCATAGTTAAGACCTCATTTAGAATTTATCGCTTCAATATTGTATTCAGATAAAAATGGCTTTGTTGGATAATCTAGTTTTTTATCCTAATGCATTAAAATTAACAACCGCTATTAATATCAATGATAATTGACTTCTCCAATCAAGAATAATTTTAAGTTCCTTGATTTAAATTTTATTTTAAATAAACACCAAATACCATAATAAATCCATTGAATTATTACATAAAAAATATTACAAAAAATACAAGGGATATCATCATAATACTTTACAATATACTTGTATACTAAATAATTTGACATTTTTTATATTAAGGATACTTCAGAACATAAACTATGGACCATCATTCCAATTATAAAATTTACTGATAGGTGATATCTTATACATCATTACAGGATCCATTCCTGTTTTGTTCAGCTGTTAAGAATGAATATCTAGATCTGACTATTTGAGACTATCAAGTAATTCTTTTGCTGAAAGTGTATTAAGTATATCCGACTTCTTAGCCCATCCTCTCCTGGCTTGTCCTATCCCAAATCTTAGAAAAGCATAATGTAAAGGGTGATGAGCATCAGAATCAATTACTAATTTAACATTATTTTCGATCGCCATTCTTATGAATTCATCCTTTAAATCTAATCTGTTATAATGAGCGTCAATTTCAAGGATTGTATTGGATTTATTTGCTATTTCAATCAATTTGGATATGTTAATAGGATATCCTTCTCTTTGATTAATAATTCTGCCTGTCGGATGAAATATAATATCAATACTAGGATTTTGAGCTGCACTTATTAGTCTAGCTGTCTGTGATTCTATTGGTAAAGAAAAATGAGAATGAACCGCAGCACCTACTATGTCTAGTTTGTCCAAGACATTATTTGAAATATCTAGGGATCCATCCTTTAGGATATTTACTTCTGCGGAAGATAAAATCCTAAAGTGCTTGTTCTTGGAATTATTATTTATCTTAATTTTGTCATTTATCTCTGCAATTATGTTTGCTTGATTTAACAATTGTTTTTCATCTAGTCCATTAGTAAGCCTCAAACTTTTTGTATGATCTGAGATGGCAATGTAACTTAATCCAAATCTGTCTCTTGCATTTAATGCCATTTCTTCTATAGACATTGTGCCATCTGTGTAATTACTATGAACTTGTAAATCTCCTTTCAAATCATCATATGCTATTAATTGCGAGAACCTTACCCTATCTTTTTTTTCTATTCCTTTTTTCCCAATTTTTGCTATTTTTAATTCTCCTCTATCTTCTCGCATCTCGGGAGGAATCCATTCTAGACCTAATACTCTATACACGTCTTCTTCAGTAGCACCGGCTACTCTATGGTTCTGTTTATCAAAAACCCCCCACTCATTTAGACGAAGACCTTCGGATATGGCTATTTTTCTCATAGCTACTCCATGTTCTTTACTACCGGTAAAGTATTGCATCGCTGCACCAAAGCTCTCTTCAGGTACAACAAGTAAATCCGCATCAATTCCATTATTTAGTTTAACAAATGCCTTAGACGATCCTCTTCCGATTATCTCCTTAACTTCTGGCATATTAACAAAATAATCAATTATATTGTTTCCATCTTTTTGGGATATAACTGACACTAAATAATCAATATCTCCTATAGTTTCCTTCATTCGTCTAAATGAACCAACAGCTACTGCTTGTTTTACTCCGGTATTTCCTGAAAGCCGTTCCTCTATCCGCCTTACCAAAGGATAGACCTCACCAATTAGGCGCCGTCCTCCACTTTTTTTAAAAAACTGAATTTTTTTTAGAATTAATTCTTCCTTCTTTTGAGAAAATCCCGGAATACTTCTAATCTTGCCTTCTAATGCAGCCTTTTCCAAATCAGGGATATTTTTGATTCCTAGATTACTATACAGAGTCTTTATTGTTTTTGGGCCAATTCCCTCCAAACCAAAAAATTGACTGACATCTACTGGTAACTTCTCTTTTAATTCATCGTAATAGTGTATCTTACCAGTGGTAATATACTCTTCTAGTTTTGTAGCAATAGCATTTCCGATTGAGGGTATTTTTAGCAAGCCTTTTAGTTTATCTTTTTTATATATCTCACCTATCTCTGAAGATAAATTTTGTATTTCATCTGCAGCCTTATTATATGATCTAATTTTAAAGATTATATTAGGATCACTTTTCTTCTCATCTGCTGTCTGCAAAATAAAAGCTATTTCTCGAAAAATCTTGGCAACTTCAGAATTCTTGCTCATTTCTACAATTTCTATATACTATTACTAAACTTAAACCGAACGATTTGACGTATCCTTAAATGGGCAAGTAAAATATTATTATAAATACTCATCTAAAAAGAATTTTTATACTTACAAATTAGTCATTCCATTCTGTTATACTGTATTTATAATATTCCATAGATATTTTATATTTTTTTATCTGTATGTTCCAAAAAAGATATTTTCTAATTTTTTTAAAAAGATTATTTTTTATTCAGTTTAAAATGGTCTATTATCTTGCCATTGTTAGTATGAAACTCCCCAACTAACGTCTTACCATTATTTTCTATTTTGACATTTAAAAAACCAAATTTACTTTGCTGGACAACATAAAAGCCTGGTCTTTCTTTAATTTTATTAAGTTCATCCCCTGCAGTACCTACAGTTAGGAATATTATTCCATCCTCTTTGTCTTCATATTCTGATTGTGAATAACTTGTGATTATTGGCTGTGGTTCTACTTTCTTATTTGTTGTTTTTTCGTATTCGTCGTTATAAATCATAGGGTATGTCCTTTCATAATATTGGTTGTGACTAGATATTACCAAATCTACACCATATTGTTGAAAGAGCAGTTGGTATGTATCCCGTAATTGTTCTGTTTCTACTTTATCTTGATTTGTAGAATATAATGGCTTATGTTGATGAATTACCATCCAATCAATTTCTGAATTGGTTGATGTTTTGTCTAAATCATTCTTAATAAATTCATACTGTTTGCTGCCCTTATCAAAAGGATGTTCTGTAGATATGCTAATAAAATGAATATTTCTAAAGTCATATGAATAATATGGACTCTTCAGTTGGTGGTAGTCAACAATCTGTTTATATATATTAGCAAATTCAGCATCATGATTTCCTATTGCAATTTTCAATTTATCATGAATTGGTTTTGACATATCAATCCAACATTGTGCAGATGGAGATTCCTTTACCTGGTCTCCGGTTGTAATTATCAATTCAGGATGTATTGCAAGAATATTGTTTATTGTTTTTTTGTTTCCTCATTACAGTACCAATCTCCTACTGCTACGAAATTATAATCGGTTATTGAATTATCTTTTGTTGTCTGGATTAAACTAATGGTATTAGAATCATTTATTGTTGTTGTCGGTATGTTATCATGATTTTTAATATTACTCTTTTGATTCTTTAAAATGTCGATATTATTATCATTCTCTTTCTTATATTCAAAATAGTTTTCGATATTAAATTCATAATCATAACCGGGATCGTTATTATTTTTACTGTCTTTTTTTATTGCATAAGACTCATCAAAATATGGCATAACGAAGAAAATAGAAATACCAAAGATGATAATTATTACGATTATTATATTATTGTTAGGTATTTTTTTCAACTCGTTAATTTTCCATTCTTTCTAATAACAAGTAAACTAATCTTGTTAAAGTACAATCATCATAGAATCATAGTAGAATGGTTAAACGACTTGTATAGTCATACATCATATATGCTCCATTTTTGGTAAAATCATCCATATGAGTAACTAAGATGTGATCTTAAATAGTAACATTTCATAGGGCTTGTTATAAATAGAATAGGAAAATATTATTGTTATTGTTTAAATAGTTTTTCTGCCATAGCTAGATTTGTTTTTATATTATTATACAATACAGTAATTTCATCTATGGACTTTTTGTCTTCGATTGCCCCTGCTAAGTCTTCTCTAATCATTATTTCAGTTTCTTCCATAAGATCTTTATCAAGTTCCTTCAATGGATCTTCTATATATTCATAATTGTCAATATATGCTGTGTCTACCAAATCAGATGCACCTGTGTAATTTTCAGCATTTAATTCAGTCATTGATTTTTGTAACAAATTATTAATATTAGTTAAAAAGATTAATAGATCACTTTCTTCCTTGTCTTCTTGTGCATTAATATTATACGAGGGCAATAGGAAAACCAACATAAAACCTACTGAACTAATAGAATTAAATATGTTCTTTAAATTTATCATTTATTTATTAATTCAAAAATTTATATTTATATCATTATCCTATTCTCATTTCTGATAATAACACTTTGTTAGCGATATACTATATTCAAGGAAAATGAGTTATTTGTTTTTCAGTTACATTATATTCTTGAAAAGTAAATTTGCTTACGCAATAACTATTTTTTAGTCAAATTATATTTATAAGTATAAAGTAACCTACAAATTATCATTTTTTTACTTCCTATTATCTTGAACTGAGTATATACTTTGTTTAATAATTTTTAGGTTGAAATTATCTTTCACTAATCCGAATTATTATGTATTCAAGTGTTATACCTATTCATCACTTTTTATGGTTATTGAATTATCTATAGGTGTATAAATTTTATACACTTTTTTATAATATTCAAAAAACTTGGAAAGAAATTGGCTTTTCTATTCGTGTTTTATGAAGTTTAATGACTGGTTTGGAATTGTCCATCACTATATAGATTAGAGATATCCAGTCTTACAGGAATTTTTATATATCATTAACGAAATGTA
>DASUZI010000102.1:0-3354 GCA_036376955.1 Nitrososphaeraceae archaeon | reverse complement strand
AAGAAAAATATACTAGTTGTGTTGTTAATTCTTTGGTTTATACTTCATTAATGTATGAGCTATATCCTCTATATCTTCTAGATTAAGAGTAAGTCTAGCAATTTGCAAAACATCTCTTATATCTTTAGTGTGAATATCATTCCAAACCACTTCTGCTATTTTTGTTGAAATTCTTTCACCTAAATGTTTGTATCTTGATTTTATTAAATTAGTTGAAATAGTTAAAAATTCTTCCCATGTATATTCAGGTAACTCCAGTTTCATAAATCGTGACTTTAATGGTTGAGTCAATTTAGTTAATTCGTTACAAGTAGCAAATATTTTTATGTTCATTTTTTGTTGTCTGAAGCCTTTGGTTTTTTCAGCTTTCATTTCAGTCAAAATACCAGTCTCCATCAAATTGTATAGGACAGTCTGATCTTTTTTTGTTAATTTATCAATTTCATCTATAAGAAGAAATTTTGTAGTTGGATTAGAAAATAAAAAATCTACAATGCCTACACCACTTGTTGAAGTAGAATCTATAAAATAGGAATTAGAAAGTTCTTTAAACATTTCTAATAAAAAAACTGTTTTTGAAGTAGCAGGAGGTCCAGTAAAAAGAATGTGTACCTGTTCTTTAGAGATTATACAGCGCATTAGAAATTTTTTAATATCAGAAAATCCAACTATTGAATTAAATAATTTGTCCTCATAATTTTTATTACTGTTTTTTTTATTTGTTGAGCTAGAGAATTTTTTAAAAATTGTTTTAAACAATAACCTTAAAAGTAAATATCGATCGTAATATTTAACAATGTCGAAAAGAAACTAAATGTATCTTAATTTTTCTGAATAATGATCTTAGTTATTTACATTATTTAAATTTCATCATAGATAATCATATGATGTTAAAGAATTTGTATAATATTAGATCATTCAGCAGAAGTATTTAAAAATTTGTAATTGCTGTTTTGATAGCATACAGAGAGAAGGTATTGATTACGAGGATGAATAATATACGATCTGAATAAATAGAATAATAATTGAAATGAAATGAAATATAAGTATAATTTATTATGATATAACTCTATGACAAGACTTGTAAGAAAAGAAGATAGAGGACCTATGGAGGTAAAAGTAGGAAATGAAAGTAAATGGATTTGTATGTGTGGACTAAGTAGTAATCAACCATTTTGTGATGGGTCACACAAGAAGACTAAAGATGAACAAGAAGGAAAAGTTTACCAATATAATCCTGATGGAACAAGAATAGAAATCCAATAAAAACTATAATAAAAATATGATCTTGTTTTTATTGTTGTTATACATATAAAACTATATTCACAGATTTTATTTTTAATTAATATCGTTTATTTATCTAGAGAGATTGATTTTGTCCATAAGAAATAACTTATTATAATAGTAAATGATGCTAATAATTATATAACCTTAAATAGATATATAATTTCTAACAATTACTATTGTTATTATTTGTTTCCTTTAAATAGAGTGTAGAATCATCATGAAATTAGTATCTTTTTATTTCTCTGAAAGTCGTATGGAACCTACGATTTTTTATTTCAACATTAATTTTCTATTTTTTGGTTAAACTATTTTTTTGGTTATGATCTAATCAATTAATTTTTATTATTATTCTCATTTTTATATTGAAATATTTTATGTATGATATAGTATTAGCATATACAATATCTTTTCAATTATAAATATATAATTTGATCCTCAGTTATCTTTAGGTTTACTCCAATACATTATATTTGAAATAGAACATTTTTTACATTTAATTGTAAATTTTACATAATCCTTCCAGTTCAAAACTTTTCTATCTACAATTGTATGAATTCGGTCAGGTTGCGATACAACCATGTCTGCTCCACATTTTCTACACGTTACAACACTCATTGACTAATTTTTTGTATTCTAACTATCTAAATTTTGTTATATATTAAATTTAATATAAATATTAATTCAACCATTTGCATAGTTGCATTTTTATTATTTAAACCATCTTGCTAGGAAACCATGACCAAGTTATAATGGATTATTTAGTTTAAACAAAATAAGTAGTTGATTAATAATGTATAAGACGAAAAAAAGATTATATAAATCAAATAAGAGGCTGTTCCTCTTTTTAATAGGACATCATCCTAAAATTTTCGGCGCCGAAAAGTTACTGCCGAAATAATGTATTAAAAAATAAATTTATTAACAAGAAATGAGATTGAAGGTAGCTAGTCTATCTGTCTTAATGTTACTTTTTTAATTTGTTGTATGTAAAATTCTTGTATTGTTATTTTCTGATTTCTTAATATAATGAGGATCATTTAGGGAAAATAGTAAAAAGAATTAAATTTACATTTTTAGTATTTGTATTTCATTGTGGGCTCTTAATTTAGAATTAAAGTATTATCTATTATAATTTTATTGGTTCTGTGCCAATATTTATGAATTTTCTTATTTTATTCATAAATTTTTCTTAACTTCAGAGTCTCATTGACTACTATTAATAATATTATATTAATAACCGATTTCCAAAGATAGCAAAGTAAAATTTGATTAAATTATGTGCAAAAAGCCTAAGAATATGATTTTACATTCAACTATTATGATTAAGGATATAAATGCATATCACGTAAAATGGTTGTGTGTATTTATGGGTATTGGTTTCATAACAGCATTTACACTGCCCTATCCTCTATCAATACTACTAGGATTTGGAGTCATCGGGATAATAAATGTTATTAAAAACCGATTAAAATTATCTGACAATGATAAAAGTAAATTAATAAAACCTAGTTTAATAACTTCATTATTTCTATTTAATCCTACACAATTTCATCAATCTATAATATATGTATGTAGTTGTTGTAATAATATACATAATAGTCATTTATGTCCACGATGTAGGTCAAATATAAAAAAAGTCTTATGATTAAATCAATAATGAATTTATAAATTATAAAAATAAAAAACTTTCTTAAAAATATTCTATTTATACAGAAAATAATATAGAGAACCACATTAATCTATTATAATATACCATCTTTTTATTTTACTAAGTAACTATAGTCATAATTATATTATAGTTTCTAATAGAATTATTTTAAAACATAATAAAAATCAATGCATTTAACAATTTAATGGGTTACTAATTATAAATACTTATTATATGACATTCCTTTTCTTTTCAGAGTTCTTCTTTTCTTCACCACTTCACTAAGGTTCACTTTGATTCCATAATTGTCATCAATGATACAAGAGTCACATAAAATAGTATAAGAATTGAATTACTATTATTTCAATAAAAATGTATTTTTTCATAACTTCTGACATCACTATACAATAAATATCTAA
>DASUZI010000101.1:0-2629 GCA_036376955.1 Nitrososphaeraceae archaeon | reverse complement strand
TATACATGGGAGTTTTACATCTCCAACAACCATCTTCACTTTTTAATAGCACATATGGAAATATATTGATAGCTAAGTTGCTTGTAGTTTTTTCAATGACAATACTTGGAGGATATCATCATTTTAGAATGCCTATTTTATTTAATCAAAACAGCGAAAAAACAGAAGTAAAGCAATTCCAAATATTGAAGAGATTTAATAGATCATTACAAATAGAATATATTCTTGGTATTAGTATTATTTTTATCTCGTCTTTTCTAACTGTTACATCACCTCCTCAACATGAATCACATAATATGGATATGATGTCAATGAATCCATATGGAGATTCAGATATGCAAAAAATGACTGATTTTAATTTTGATCAATCTTTTTCTTATGTAGCACTTTTATTATCAATATTAATCGCAATATTGATAATTTTATTTGTAAAACGAAGTTGGAGAAACTTAAAACTATATAATCAAGGCGACCAGCTAAAATAAATTATTGATAATATTTTTACCTAATACCATTCAATTTATCGATATATACTAGTTTTATTATTTTGATTAGCATAGACTAGTTCTATTTTTCCAATATTATTTAGATGGAACAATTATATCAAAACTATGATTCAAATCATATTCTCCAGTTCTTTGCACTGTTATTTTTATATTCCATTTTCCTTCCTGACTTAGATATGCTCCAGTTGTATTATATATTCCATTTTCTGATTTTTTCAAGTTAGCAATTATTGGTCCTATATTCTGTTCCTGATTATTAAATTGCAGCATCACATTTTTTACATTTACTATAGGGTTACCCATTTCGTCTTTCAACGTAACGGTAAATGTATTTATATCACCAGCAATTAATGGTGAAATTTTATATTCAAGATTAACTTTGTCAATTATTGTTTGTTCTAAAAATATATTTGTCTCTTCTTTGGTTGTGTTTGTAATATTATTTGTAATTGAAAGTGGGTCAGTTATAGTAAAAACGTATGACCCTTTAGTTATATGACCATCATCCTTTGATAAAACAAGCCATGAAATAGTATAAGTTCCACTAGAAAGTTTTGTTGAATCCAATGTAACTGATGCACCTCTTTCATCTTCACCAATAATTTTAAAATCATTATTATCAATTCTTTCATTATTTGAATTTAAAACATGAATATAACTTACTTTTGGTTCTGGTCTTTCAGAAAATAAAATTGTAATGTTACTGGGTAATAATTGATCTAATTGGAAAATACTATTTGAAGGAGGATCATATAAAACAGGATTTGCATGACCAAGTACAGGAATACTATTACTCAAAATACCAATAAAACTGAAAAATAAAATTCCAATCATTAATATAATCTTCATATTCAAGAACCAATTATTAGTTGCAATATATTAAAATTTACTTTTTTCGACTAATATTAAACAATAATGACTATTTACAAGAATCAATCATTAATTAATGCTATATAATTAAATATATAATTACTTGAATATTATGGAACCTTAACTTATTTTATAACAGTAACAGTAACATAAATATCTGAAAATACGATCTACTAATAAAAATTCAAAGAAGATTGCAATCTTTATGTTTTGCATAATTATATCAACCCAAAGAACTCTGTATTGATATACTGTTAATATTTTTATTTAAAAAAAATTCATTAAAAATGCTTGATAGAAAAATTTGTTATATCTAGTGTATAAAATTATGGAAAACCAGCGCCAGAGCGGGACGAATTCCCTCTATCAAATGTGGGTTCTACATTCGAATATTAAAATATTTATAAAAATAAATTAATTCAATTATTTGGTATAGCAATCCAAAAAGGAGATTTTCCCGTATTGATGTAATTGATTATTTTCAATTGTTCAGTATCAATTAATACTACTTTATTCGTTGAAGTTACATCTACATAAAGTAATTTACCATCAGAACCAGTCCTTATACCATGTGGTCCATTACCAACGTCAATCTGTTTAAAAAGTTTCAATTTAATAGGATCTATAACATTAACTTTATCTGAACCTATTCCAGACACATAAACCATTTTTCCATCTGGCGAAACATCTATTCCATGATGTCCTGTGCTAACTGGAATCTTTTTGATAACTTGTTTGTTTTCTATATCTATAACTGCTACATCACTTGATCCTGCATTTGCAACAAAAAGGTATTTTCCATCTGGAGTAATATCCAAGTTGTGTGGTCCTTTACTAACCTTAATCTCTCCAATTTTATCAAATGTATTCATATCCATAATTATTATTTTATCATCTCCTTGCATTGTAATGTATGCTAATTTTTTATCATTATCATTATAATCGGTAGAAAATACTATATTATGCGGAATTTTACCAACTGGAACTTCTTTTATCACAGTCATATCTTTGAAATCAATTATACTAATTGTTCCTGAAACTTCATTAGCAACTAATGCATATTTCTCATCAGGAGATATCTTTATTCCTTTTGGTTTTTCTCCAACCTTGATTTTAGCAATTAATTCACTATCATTAAATATATAGACATGTTTGTCCCCACTAGAAGCAATTACTGTTTCTCCATTAATAGTAGTATCAATATATGTCATATCTGGTCCAGCAGACCACGTTTGGTTGTTAGATAAAGATAA
>DASUZI010000100.1:0-24825 GCA_036376955.1 Nitrososphaeraceae archaeon | reverse complement strand
ATAATATTTTCCTTAAGATATCCGACACAAATAATTATTTCTTTAATAGTATGTTTTTTAAACCATTTAATTTGCCATTCTAATATAGGTACATTCAGTACTTCAATCATGGGTTTAGGGCGATCATTTGTTAAAGGCTTTAATCTTTTACCTAAACCACCTGCAAGTATAACAGCTTTCATCAGAATAGGATCATTCTAGATCTTATAAAAGATTACCGTATTAATCCTATTCATAATTTTTATATAAATAAATTAGAATGACTTTAATATAATTAAAGTATTAGATTATTATTTAAATTTCTAAATAAAGTAACAAATTATCTATAAACTAAAAAAAATTAAACGCCGCTGATCAGACTCGAACTGATGACCCACTGGTTAACAGCCAGCTAAGCTCTAAAGCGTTATCCGCTTTAAATTTGCTCTACCATGCTGAGCTACAGCGGCATTCAACTATCATTTTTTTAATCAAAATAAAAATGTTTTCTTATTACAATAAACAATTCAATTTTCCAGAACATTATAATAATAAATTTTAAAAATCCCTTCAATGAGATTTCTTTTATCTAGTTTAAAATTAATAATTAATTAAAAAGGAAAGTTTAATAAATTTTTTTATGAAGACATTCCATCTTCTTTGGCGTATAGATAGACACCGTCTAAAAATACTCTCTGATCTTTATTTTTAATTTTGGTGGAAGATTCTATATTAGTTGCAGTTTGGGAAACATCTTCTAAGCTAGGACCTTTAACTATAACATCTTCCCCGGTTACTACGACCTGGGTCAATCCTACAATTTTAGATATACGAGAAGATCTTTCTCCGAAATAATTTTCTACAATTACTTTTTTATCTTTTACCTTAACTGATATAGGAAAATGAGAAAAAATTATCTTAAGTTTATATGTAAAACCTTTTTCTGCTCCTTTTATCATACTAGAAATAATACTTTTAACAGTATTTATTAGAGCCAAATCTTTTCTTCGCTGACCGGGAGGATGAATAATAATCTTATTATCTTCAAAAATTAGTGTTATAGGTATTTTCGTAAAATCTTTGACGATTTTGCCATTTTTACCTTCCACAATTATTGTATTTTTTTCCTGGGTAACTTTGACATCTTCTGGAATAGTAACCTCTCCAGACTGATTAACTCCTTTCCTAGTAGACATATCCTATAAGAACACCTCCTAACCCTTGACTCTGAGCATCAGTATGGGACATTATGCCCTTACTTGTCGAAACCAATAATAGTCCTAGGTTATAAGCAGGTAAAAATTGTCTTTCCCAATTAAGAAATTCATTCTTTTTTACACCATATCTAGGGGTAATAATTCCACACTTGTTTATTTTAGCTAATAATTGGATTCTAAATTTTCCCATTCTATTATCATCTATTAGCTCAAATTCTCCGATATATCGATACTTTTGCATAACTCTGAGAATTTCGCTAGCAAATTTAGATGTAGGGATAACTAGACATTCTTTTTTTCGTCTAATTTCATTGTTATATAATGTATTAAACAAGTTTGAGACAATATTTAATGACGGCATTTAAAGTTCATTCTCCAACGAATTATTAATCCTCTTGATTACTATCATATAGTGTTTCTCTCTGTATTTTCTTTGTTTTTTGATAACAATATATATTTTATTCATATTTCTTGAATCCTATGTTAAGGGCTACATCCCTAAAGCATTGCCTACAAAGCATTATATCGTATTTTTGAATTAACCCATTAAACGCTCCACATCTTTTACACCATCGTTTACCTTTCCCATGTGGAACTTCTTTCCTACCTGTTTCTGAATATTCACGTGGTTTAGGCATTATATAGCTTCAACTCCAAAATTTTTTTGAAAGAAATTAATAGATTCTTCTTTTGTTATTCGATGGTTCTTCCCGATCTTGTCTGGATGTCTTTTCCTGGAAATTCTATAACCAGGTCTTTTCAAAGAGATACATACATCCATTCCGAAGATTCCTATATCTGGATTATATTTAATCCCTGGTATATCTATATGTTCTTTAATTCCAATCGAAAGATTACCATTATTGTCTATAGAAGTTCTTTTAAAAGAATTTGATTTAGCAAGAAAAATTCTTTTCAAAAAGTCCAATGCCATTTGTCTTCTTAAAGTAACCATTGCACCAATTGGCTCACCTTTGTGAATACCAAAATCCCTAACAGACTTTTTGGCTCCCCTCGGACTAGGCTTTTGACCTGTCAACTCTTCCAAGGCCATTTTGGCTCTCTCAAAAGGATCGCCAGACTTGCCTACCCCTATATTTATGACGATTTTTTCTATATCTATTCTTTTCATTTTTTCATTTGAATCATTAATATATTCAGACATCTTTAAGTCACTTTTATCTTTGGATTATTATCGCCCTCACTAATAACCATAATCATATCTATCGGAATTTCTAATAATCGAGAGTCTACACTAATTATTACACGTTTTGGAAGAGAAAACGTTCCTTCTTTTATTTCTTGTATTTTTCCTATACTACCAGCATTATCTCCTCGTGTTAATATAGCAAGACAATCAGATTGTAATTTCAAAGTTTCAATAATTTCTAATTCGGGGACTTTAACAAGACATGTGTCACCAACTGAATAAATAGCCTCCGAAATAATGGTCTTACCATCATGGAAACCATACTGGATTTTATTTCCCTTAATAATACTCTTATTTTTTATTTTTAAAAGTTTTAATGTCTTTTCATTATCGCTTATTTCTATTGGGTATAATAATAAAGATTTCCTAGGCACTAATCTATAAACCTTCTGTTGAGAGGAAACCAATTCAATTGTATCCATCAATCCTACTGCAAAATTAACATTGTATCTAATTATATTATCAATTTTTACTTTACCTGCATTGACAATTTTTTTTGCTTCGTGCATATTTTTTGTGACCTTTAATACATCTCGTAAAATTACACCTATAGAATATGCATATTTTTTTGCATGTGTTCCTGGGTAAGTCCTTATAATAAACCTTCCTTGTTTTCTATTTATGTCCCAAAATACAGGAGCTAATTGTCGTTTTACAGTAGTTCGTCCTCCTTTATTAGCCATTAATTAATTCCGCTCCATTTGATACATTAAAAACATTTTGTTTTTCTAACATTATCATCATCATTTGTCCCCCTTATTATCTTGACTATCATTTGAATCATTTACTCTTTTTTGTTGTGGTTTAAGAACCTTTTTAACATTCAGATTTCTTCTGTTTCGACGTTTACTTATATTAGATTTAATATTTATCCCTTTTTTTACAGAGTTATCTGATTTAACTTTTCTAACTACATTTGATCTATTTTTGTCATGCAAGTTTAAGGATGTAATCATAACGTTAGAAGAATGTATTTGAACCTTAACTTTACCTCCCTTTGAGGCTTCTCTTTGGATCCCCTCAATAAAAAGAGTTGACCTTCCAGTTTTAACTTTTTCTACTTTACCTTCGACATTTTTATACTCTCCCCTTAATACCTTTACAGTATCTCCTTTGATGACACGAGCATTCCTTTTATTGTATTCCTTACGTAAATTGTCTGAAAGAGTAGAACGTATATGTTTATCAAGTAAATGTTTTTTTAAATTTAGAGTAGTATTTTTATTAATCATAAACAAACACCATGATATTAAACAATTGAAGAGGCAAGATTTGCTATTCTAGGCCATTTTTCAGCTGCTTCTGCAGCAACTGGTCCTTTTATATCTGTTCCTTTAATTTCGCCTTCTGGAGTTACTAAAACTGCCGCATTATCTTCAAATGTAAGCCTTAAGCCACTTAGTCTCCTTATAGGATATTTTTGTCTAATAATAACAGCTCCAAAAATCTGCTTTCTTAACTGAGCTGGGCCTTTCTTAACTGTAACGGTTACAAGGTCACCAACTGCACCTGAGGGCATTCTTGAATGACGACCATGATATTTCGAGACTTGAACTATTCTGAGAATCTTGGCACCTGTATTATCAGCACATACTAGTTCTGCTGTGACAGGAAGCGCCCTCGTAATATAAGGACGAAATTCTGAGGCACCCTTGGCAGAGACTGCTCTTGATTTAGATGCCATCCTTATTCTCTCCTTCAACAACCACGAAGGATACTGTTTTAGAAAGGGGTCTACATTCGGCTATTTTGACTTTTTCTCCTTCGTTAACATCAATACAATCAGGAAGAAAAGCATGTACTTTTGATTTACTTCTTTCGTATCTCTTATATTTTTTAACTAGTCTATTAAATTGTCTTGAGACAACAACCATCTTCGGTGCTTTATTACTATCTACAATTCCTGAGTATAATCTTCCCCGTACTGGTAAGCTTCCATGGAAAGGACAATGTTGATCTTCACAAGTTTTTTTGGGAAGGGAAACCATAATACCTATATTTCTAACCATTTTTCATTATCATCTCTTTATCTTTAAAATTCTATCTTCTGGTCTTCCTATCAATTGATTACCCCTTATAAAGCAAGCGGTTGAAGGTAGATATAAAATAGCTTTAATTATAATTTTTTTTGGAATTTTTTTTATGTCATTTAATGTTCTTATGATAAGCATATTTTTAGTTTCAAAAATGATTTGACCAGATAAATTAATTACGCTAGATTGTGAACACTCACACAATTTTATTTTTAAACCTATCAATTCATGATATAGAATATTTTCGATTGTTCTCATTTCTTGACCCTATTTTCGATTTTTCTTTCATTGATAAGTGTAAGAATTCGTGCTATATCTCTTCGAGCCCATCTGATACTAGCACTCTCCTTTTTCAATGTTCCTTTTGCACCTTCTGACCGTAATTTTGCAAGATCAGCTTTCAATTCTAATAATTTGTCTTGAAGATCATTATCGTTCATTTCTCGAAGAGTTGTTAATTTCATTCTACTCATTTAGTATTCGTTGGCACACTCCTTTTTTCTTTTAATTTATCTTGGTTCATTGGTTTATCTCTTAAATCTTTTGATTTCGGTGGTTGTTTTTGTTGTTCTCTTGTTAAATGCTGGGAATTTCGTTCTTGACTCTTTTTTTTATTTGTATTTTCTTGAACCATACTTTTATTAGGTTCAGTTTCGATATCTGATTCAGATTGTAAATTATTATCAGGAACAGGTTCTTGTTTGGATTCAATAAGTTCAAAGTCTGGTGGTATCTCATTTTTTAATGCAATTCGTAGTTGAATTCCCATTAAACCCATTTTAGTTAATACGTCAGTTATGCCTAATTTTACTATTTTGCCAGCTGCGTTTCCACTCTTTGGTACCACACCTGAAGAATGTTTTTCAAAATGAGCCCTTTCACTTCTTAACTTTCCGGCAATACTAATTTCCACACCCATGGCTCCCGCTCCCATTACCGTATTCATTGTCCACATAGAAGCACGTCGAAATGCTGTTCCTCTTTCCACGAGTTGAGCTATTCTATTGGCCATGATTTGGGGGTTTAGCTCAGGGACTTCAATTTCCATCACCGAAATTTGAGGATTATTTAATCCAAATTTTTGCTCTAATTTTGATGTAAGATCCTTAATTCCTGAACCTTTTCGACCTATCACTAATCCAGGACGCGTTACGTATAATGTTATTCTTGTTCCGATAGGGGTTTTTTGAATATCAACACCTCCGTATCCAGTCTCCCTGAGGGATTCTTTTAAATACTCATCTAGTTCCATATTTTTATAGTTACTAGACATTACATTTTTTGCTGCATTCATTCTGTTATTACACCTTCTTGGGCAACCATTTCAACATGTACAAGTGTATCAAATTTGGGACTTGCTCTTCCCATAGCACGAGGTGTAAATCTCTTCAACCGTGTTCCTTTATGAACAACTATATTTATAATTTTGAGCCTATCAAGGTCCATACCTTTGTATTCCGCATTACTTTCTAGATTATCTAAAAGTTTCAAAAACTCGTGAGTTGCCTTTGATGGAAATCGACCAGCACTGAAGCCATCTCGTATATTCGATCTGTGTGCAACTTCGTTGTTATATCTTCGAAATGGTACTGCTATTTCTTTTCGTAATACTGCTTCGAGATAGTCTCGAGCTTTTTCAATAGATAGATTTCTAAGTGCTAAAGCAATCTCACGAGCATGTTTATGAGAAATATCTTTTTCACGCAGGGCAGACCTTACTTGTCTACTTTTATCAAAATTTTGATATGCATATGAATAATTTGGCATAAATCAATCACTTTAATGGAACATACAAGCTAGATCTGGATGATCCCACACCAGGTGAGCCATGTTGAACTCGCTTATTTGTAATAGCATATTCTCCTAAATAATGTCCTACCATTTCTGATTTAATTGTAACATCAAAAAATTCTTTACCATTGTGTACACTAATTAAAAGACCTATCATATCAGGCAGTATAATCATATCTCTAACATGAGTTTTTAGCTTATTCTTCAATTTTCCATCACGTGCTAGTTTTATCTCTTCTCTTAATGTTCGTTTTTGACCATTCATATATTTTCCGACTCTTTTATTTAATGATCTTCGCTGTCTAGCATTTAACAACGGTAAGAGTGACTCTATTGATATAGATTTTAGTTGATCTTGATTATAACCTCGAAACTTAAACTCCCTAACCAATCTGATAATATACCTCTAGTGGCTTATTTTTAAATCTACCTAGATAATAAAAGATACTCTTTTTCATTTTCTTAAACTAATCCAAGTTTTGTAGCAAGGTCGCGAGCAGAATCCAAGTCCTTAAACTTGGCAAAGGCCTTCTTTCCATCTATTGTTCTAGCTGTATTAACTTCAACTATTTCAGCTTCATAAAGATCATGAAGTTCTTGTTTTATAGAATTTTTATCAGCTAGCTCATCGACAATAAAGGTTAATTTTTGTTCCTTTTCTATCAAATTGAATGACTTTTCTGTAATGTAAGGTTCGATAATCAATGGTTTTTCTTTTCGTAACGGCAATATTTTCTTTTTTAGTTTGGAGGATCTGGTCGATTTTAGAGTAAATAAATTTTTCTTCATTGACTGTTCATCTCAGATATTATATTTGATGTGGATTTTAAATTTGTTAGCTCGCTAATAGCATTTTCAGAATAAATAGTCAATCTTGCTGGTTTAGAACCAGGAGCTAAATCTAAGACACTAATAAATTTAACAGATTTAACAGTAATCCCAGGGAGAGAGTTGTTCAATCTTCCTATTTTTTCATCATTACCCACAATTATCAGAACACTTAATGCAGATCTACGGTTTGTGCCATTTTTGTGGACAGATTTGTTCCTTCGAATAAAAGTACGATTTAAGTCATCTTCTAAACCCAATTTAAGTAAAACTTTTTCTAATTCTTTTGATTTCGCTATTGATTCAATTTCGTTTGAAATTACAATTGGTAACTGTAAATTATCCTTTATCTTGTGGCCACGTCTTTTGATCAACTCACGATTTGTTGTAGCCGCAATAGCAGAACATAATGCTAGTAATTTCTCTTTTTTATTGACTTTTTTATAAATATTTTTCCAAGAAACAGGAGGATGTGCAAGTCTACCGTGTCTTACACTAGCCACACCGGCGGCTTGCCCAGCACGTGGAAAACCTTCCCCTCGTGCTCTTGCAATTCTTGCAATTCCTAACCCTGTGTTACGTGACTCTGCACTTACCATCTGTCCTGCTGCAGGATATCGACCTTGTCTTTGAAAAGTATAAGAATTAAGATGATTGTAAACTTTTTGAATTACATCTGGGCGATATGGAGTTTGGAAAACGGCAGGTAAAGTTACAGTACTTTTATTGGTTCCATCCATTTCTAGAATATTTATTATGCTCATTTTGCGATTACCTCAATAACTTTGGGCTCAATAACCTTCTTAGTAGAATTCCTTATAGGTTGTCTCATTTTAACTAGTCTCTTTGGAACTCCAGGTATTGATCCTCTAACTACAATATAATCGGTAGTAACCAGTCCAAAATGTTTGAATCCTCCTTGAGGATTAATTGCTGGTTTTGAAGCTAGTAAGGTTGTTTGAGAAGACCCATCTGATGATACTAATAATATTCTTTTATTATATTCAGTTCTTTGATGAAATCCTCTTTGTCCTTGTCTAGGTACCGAATACATGACCACCGCTGGTGATATCGGACCTAATGTTCCAAGAGCTCTCACACTTTTTCTAGATTTGTGTTGTTTTCGCTTAACACCAAACCTTGTAATGGGACCTTCTATACCTTTACCCCTAGTGATTCCTGATACATCTATAAATTGACCATTTTGAAATACATCCGAAATTTTAATTTCTTTTCCTAAAATACTTTTTAAATATTCATATTTTGTTTTATTATCTTTTCCGGATACGCCTATTTCAAAAACAAATGGTTTTTTCTGAGATAAATTTGCTTTTTTAGGAAAAACTGACGCGATTGCAACAAAAGAAAAGATTGAATCCAAGGATGATTCGATTATTTCAAAAGATTTTTCATTGTACTTTGTCTTGAATTTCCGGTCTAATCCTTTTGGTAAATCCTTAGAATAAGCATCGATAAAAGCCTTCTCACCATAAAGATCTTTTTTATAACTTCTTAAGCCAATAATATTAATTGGAGGAGTTGCAATAACCGTTGATGAATTGTCGAGTTGTTTACCAAAATTCGGAGTTTTTTCTTTGTCATCTATTGTCATGACTTGAATTTGACCTGCCTTAAAACCAGCAAAGCCTAAAAGAGAAGTATTATCATTGTGTTCAGGCCAATTTCTTAATCTAGCCTCTTCACTCTTCGCTCTGTTTCGAGGATAAAATGCAAGGCTTCCTCGTCTTGGCGCGCTATACTTTCTATGACCCATGGATACAGCAACAAACCTTCCAATCCCATTAATAAATTTATATCCTGAGATTTAATTAAAATTTATCGATAGCCTTAATTCATTTTTGTTTAAGGAAGAAAGTGATTGAATAAGGTCAAAGTGCCTAGAATTGCTTCTTCTAATCTTATAGTCTGAGTTTTTTGGTTAGGAAAAATATTCACATACATTGAATTTTTCGTATTATAGTAATTAACGAATAGCTCTTTAATTCCTCTGTTAGGCGAACCGAAAACAATCAACAAATTTTCAAACTTGGTAATATTCTCTTTAAATTGAGATTCAACAGTTTGGAATGATTTCCCATACCTTGAAGTAAATATAACAAATGTCTCTTCACCAAGTTTTTTAATATACTCTTCAAGTGAATTTACTTTTACTAAAGTGTATCCGAAATAAAGCTTTTCCAAATCTTTTCCCGATGCCCTAATTACTTTTAACTCAGGATATGAATTCACAAATTTTACAACAACTTTTTCTCCATTAATTCCGTTCCCTAAGAAAGGAATAAAATAGTCCAATCCTACATCAATATATAAATCATAATTTTCCTTTTTAAAATCAATGGCGGTTTTAGGAGCATTAGTGAATCTCTTTCTATCCTTTTTGTTAATAAGAGAATTTCGATCATGAATCACTCCTACTCGTATTTCACCGATCTTGACATCTTTCGGTTTAACTTTGTTTTTATGTTGTGGTGCTCTAATTGGAGGAAGTAGACCTATATAAGATAAGTCCCTATCCATTGGATAAAGTGTCTTTCTCAGATACTGTGGTGTATTCAAGAATTCTAGAATTAACCTTAGGAGAAACATGTCTGATTTGTCTCTCGGTTCTGTTGGATCCTTGTAAATAACAATATTTTTTACTCCAAAAATAGAAAATGTTCTAGCAAACTTACCGATTTTTAAAGTTTTTTCTCTCAATCCCTTCTCGTCTGATAATGAAGTATCAGGGATGGCCACAGAAATTCTATCTTTTATCTTCATTCATTAACTAATTGTTTGACCAGACCATGGAGATTACTATTCGCGCCAAAAAAAACATTCCTCAAGTTACCTTTTTTATCAACTAATATTGCAGAAGGTGTACCCTGTAGCTTATATTCATCAAAAGTCAAAGCGGAATATTTTTTATTCTTTAAATATTGTTTTACACGCTCAAATAATACTTTCTTATCTGGCTCACTATATGAATTATAGTTATTAATGTTCGATTCAATAAAATCGATGACATTGTTATCAGTAAAATCTTGTGTATTTTTACGTAGTACATCCATAGCGACAGGAAAAGGAATTTTATAATTAAGTTTATCACCATCGACTAATTGACGATACTGGCTTAAGGCATTGAATGTTTCTCCAATTACTTTACCTGAAGTTAATAATAATTTTAGATTATCTAAGGTATTTTTATCATAATCTTCAAATGCCGTAGCCAATCCCAATACCACAACATCGTCTCTGCTATTATTTTTGTAAATTTCTATTGCATTAGGAAGGGCATACATGAAACATCCGGGACAATTGACTTGGAATACTTCAATGAGAACTACTTTACCAATATTTTTATCAATATTTGTTGGTAAACCTTGTACCCACTCCGAAACATGAAGATTTGGAGCCTTGGTGCTCATTTATAATGTGAATTAAAATAAATAAATATTAACATTCGTAGACGCGACTAGTTACTATGCTTTTTCTTTCGGATTTGTTGGATTGTCTTTGGCTATTTTTGCAAACTTCTCAATCTCGTCTTCAGCTACTTTTCGCATAATTTTGCTTTCATTTTCAATCAACGACATTTTTACATGAGATATTCCAGTTTTTTCTTCACTTACCAGATTAATTGATTCTAAAGCGAGTTTTCCTGCATCTTCTAGTGATACATCTTGTGTGTAATATTTCTCTAAAAACTCATTTACTTGATCGCTTCCTTGACCTATTGCAATTGCGTCGTATCCAATAAATGTGCCACTTGGATCAGTTAAAAATAACTCTCCCCCAGTTGTATCAACTCCTGCAATGATTAATGCAACTCCAAAAGGTCGGACACCTGCATATTGAGTTAATTGTTGAGACATATCAGCAATGTTTTTCGCAACAATTTCTACATCAACGGGTTCATCATAAATTAATTTATTACTTTGAGCAAAAAATCTAGCATGATCTACCTGTGCTCTTGCATCAGGAATATAACCTGCTGCAGCTACTCCTATATGATCATCAATTTGAAAGATCTTTTGAGTAACGTTAGAAATTTGTAATTTCCTTGTTTTTTCTTCAACTGCCAAAAGAACTCCGTCTTTACATTTTATTCCTAAAGCAAGAGTACCTCTCCTTACTGTCTCAATTGCATACTCAACCTGATATAACCTTCCATCAGGAGAAAATACTGTTATAGCTCTATCATAACCTGCTGCTGCTGGTAACAATTCGATATTACTACTTGCCAGTGTTTAATTTAAATTTACCTTATTAACGCACCTTGTTAAAGATTGGTAACTGAAAAAATAACGTTCTATGGCCATCCAAACGTTCTTGCTACACATCCAAGAACAATTGAGATAACAAAAGACAGTTATTTAACAAATGAAGGAAATTGTATTATAGGAATCAATGCTGATAAGGCCTGTACTGATTTCAATCCCAAGTTACGAAAATTGATAATGAAGGATAATATCCCAATAAAGTTCAAAATAATTGTTAAAAATCAATCGTTTGAAATAAACGGGTTCGGAAACAGCAAACTAACGCTGAGTAATACGCATGATATAGTAATTAGAACTAGTAATTTTATATCGACAAGGACAGCCTCAATAAAATGTGATAAAGCCTCGATTCATATACCTAGAGAAATAATATTTTTATTACAGGATTATAATACGCAAGGATTCTTAATAGTTTCGGCGAATGATTGCTGAAAGGGTTACTAGATTACTTAATTTTATCACCCGTTATCATTTCATATGCGTGAATATACCTTTTTGAAATTTTATTTATCAAACTTGAAGGTAATTGAGGAGGTTGAGGTTTTGTGTTAATGGATTTATAATCATTCACTTTTTTTTTAAATCCTATAGTTGTGAGCCAGTCCCTTAAAATTTGTTTATCATAACTTTCTTGAATATACCCTTTTTTATAATCTTCACTTTTCCATATTCTGTATTCATCAGGGCCAAGAGAGTCTCCCAAAATTATTGCTCCTTTCCTATCAAAGCCAAATTCAAATTTAACATCAGCCATTAAAAATCCAGCTACGCCAATAGTTTTGCTCATTTTAAGATAAAGTTCTATAGATTTTTTTTTTATAAATACAAAATCATTGTTTGACAAAATATTAGATGAAATTATTTCATTTTTAGAAATCGGAACATCGTGATCAAGTGATTTAGAAGTAGGATCAAATAATGGCTCAGATAATTTTGAAGCTATTACTGGATCAAAATTATGAGACAAAATTTCAAAGTCTTGAGAATTTTTCATATTAAGTTTATTGTTATTATATCTGTCAACTAGGCTACCGTAAAAATAACCTCTGACAACACACTCAATAGGGATCATAGATAAGTGTTCAACTAACATTTTATTGGAGTCAATAGTTTTTATAAAATGGTTTTCAACATCAAGATTATCAAACCAAAACTTGGCAAATTTACATAAAATTTCGCCTTTTTTGGGTACTTCTTGATTCATATTAACATCAAATGCAGAAATTCGATCAGAAAATACAAAGAGAAGATTATTGTTATTGTTACCATCATCATAATATACATCTTTGACTTTTCCTTGATGCAATAATTTCAATAGTATTGTATATTACCAAAAATATCTTTTTATAAGTATCTATTAGAAAGAATTATCATAAATTGTTATGATTTTTTATAGTAAAAAGCATAATTTTAAGGATAACAAAATCCGCTCAAAATACCGTGCACACAAGTTCACAATTCATCAGATATTGATTATAGCATATACAACGGGGATTTTATGGCTGAGAAGAAATCCACTATCACTAGTTTTTACTGCTATTACTCCTTTTTCCTTACTATTTGTTTTATTTATTATTAGCGATGGACAATATACGCAATTTGCTATAAGCGGAAGCTTGGTAATGGCTTTAGTGGGTTATGGACTAGCACTCGGTCAGGATATTACCTATTATAAAACAGAATATAAAATCCAGGATATGTTTGTAGCATCTCCTGTTTCACCATTAACCTATATGACAGGACTGGCATTATCGGAAATATTATTTGGATTTCCAGCACTGTTAGTGTTATTATTTTTAATTTTTTATATTGGAGTCTCATTGTTTTACGTTCCATTACTTATTTTTATAATACTTATTGTATGGATTTCCACTTCTAGTATAGGTTTCTTTTTATCTTCTCATATGTTACATATGAAAAATGCGACTCAAATAATATCTTTTGTTAATATTTTTTTAGCAATCTTGCCACCTGTTTTTTATTCGATTCACAAGCTCCCAGAGGCACTTCAATATGTTTCCTATATTGTTCCTACAACTCATGCGTCCTTGATGATTCAATATGCTATGGGATTTGATACTCCACCAAATTGGTCTGTTCTAATTGGAATATCAGTACAGTTAGTATATGCTATCGGTTTTATTACCTTAGCAAAAGTTCATGCTATATGGAGGGAAACTTGACAATCTATAATTAATTTTGAGA
Source organism: Nitrososphaeraceae archaeon (assembly GCA_036376955.1). Classification (GTDB taxonomy): domain Archaea; phylum Thermoproteota; class Nitrososphaeria; order Nitrososphaerales; family Nitrososphaeraceae; genus TH1177. Next base: position 11,279 of record DASUZI010000100.1, on the reverse strand, counting down.
CAAAGGTCATGGTGGGATTTGGACCCACGACCTAAGGTTTACAAAACCTTCGCTCTGGCCAGGCTGAGCTACATGACCATGAATATCATCGATTTTTTATAAAACCCTATAATTAATTCTTTGCCAATATTTAAAATATATTTAAGTAACTATATTAATTAGGAAAACTGATTGTCGATTAAAGAATTCAATGTTATTGTTACAATAGAAAATAAATCTTTTATAAATGACCCTGAAGGAGAAACTATTTATCGTGATTTAATTCTAAAAAATAAATACAATAGTATTAAATCTGTAAGAACTGCAAAAGTTTTAAAATTAATAGTATATGCAACTAATCCTAAGGAAGCAAAAGTGAAAGTAAAAAAAATGTGCGAGGAGTTGAGAATATTTAATCCCGTTGTAAGTAACTGTCAAATTACCATTATATCTGATAAGTGATTATGCTAATTTAATAAAAATTTATGAATAAGTTAGAAAGTATATTAATAAGGTACAAAATATAATAGAAAAATGCAACATCCTACTATTTATCAGTAAGTTGACAATACCAATAATTAATAATAAAAGATATTTCCACAGAATGGATCTAAATGCTGATCAAATGCTATTTATTTAATAATTTTCTATTTTCTTATGAGATAATTGACCTGAAGATAGTGTACTATTTAAAAGTAAGATAGTACGCAAATGCTTAGCTAAATCAGTTACGGTAATTATACCCACAACTTTACCATTTTCGAAAATGGGTAAACGTCTTATCCTGTTATTGACCATTCTTTGAACTGCAACATCGATTGGGGTATCAGGAGAGGCAGAAGTTCTGATTCTCGACATCATTTCCCCTACCCTCACACAAGAAAGTTTTAATTCTTTTAGACAAATCTTTTTGATAAAATCCCTTTCTGTAACTATCCCAATTGGTTGATCATCAGCCAGAACAATTAAAGAGCTTACTCCTTTTTCGGTCATTAGATGCGCAGCTTTTAGTGCAGTATCATTTTCAGATATCGTAATCAAATCTTTAATCATTATATCCCTTACTAATTCAATCATGACAATGAAATATATATTAAAATGAAAATCCTTATAATTCTATCAATTTAAAAATACAGTTTCTTTTTAAAACTTTATTTGATCCAAAAATATTAATTCTAATAAATGTATTTCTAAAATATTCGAATGTTAAAAATTGGAATTCCAATTTTTCCAGGAAGTAACTGTGATAGAGATATTTATCATGTTTTAACAAATTTATATAATATAAAAACAGATTTAATTTGGCATAAAAAAGACAAAATAAAAAATTATAATGCAATACTTATTCCGGGTGGTTTTTCGTTTGGTGATAGATTGAGAGCCGGAATCATTGCGGCTCATAGTCCTATAATTAAAGAGGTTAAGAGACTTGGTAATGATGGAATCCCAGTTCTAGGAATTTGTAATGGATTTCAAATATTAGTTGAATGCGAATTACTACCAGGTTCATTAATTAAGAATGATCACTTATCGTTTAGTTGCAAATGGATCGATTTGGAGGTTAAAAACATTGATACTCCTTTCACTTCGGCATTTAAAAAGAATGAAATTTTTAAAATTCCCATTGCCAATGGAGAAGGAAGATTTATTTTAGATGAGGATCAGTTAAAAGAGGTTAAAAAAAAAAATCAAATAATTTTTAGCTACCATAATGAGGATCCTAACGGATCTCTCGACTCCATTGCTGGAGTAAGTAATGATTCAGGAAATATTGTAGGAATGATGCCCCATCCAGAAAGAACTTGTCAAAGTGAATTGAAATCATTCGGATTGACAAATACCGCTATGAAAATTTTCGATTCATTAATTGAATATATAAAAAAATAAGCTCATAAATAGTCTAATTAACATCACTAATATTTGGAAACATTAACCAAACCAGAATTAAATCATTTAAAAAATGTATTACAGCGTGAACCAAATTCCTTAGAAAAAGAGATTGTTGGAGCGCAGTGGTCTGAACATTGTTCTTATAAGTCCTCTAAAAAGTATATCAAATTATTACCAAAAAAAGGGGAAAGAATCATACAAGGAGCTGGATATGATGCAGGCGTCATTGATGTAGGGAATGGATATGTAATTACCATACATATAGAGAGCCATAATCATCCATCAGCTGTTGAACCCTATGGAGGGGCAGCAACTGGAGTTGGAGGAATAATTCGTGATATTATTTCTATGGGAACTATTCCAATTGTGCTTTTAAATGCTTTACGATTCGGACACATCTATCCACCTCTTCTCTCTAACATAAAAGTTTCAAGTAGAAAACATAATGAATTATATTCACATTCTAAATGGCTATTGAAAAATGTAGTAAGGGGAATATCCGATTATGGAAATTGTATCGGAATTCCTACAGTGGGAGGAGAGATAGAATTTGACGAATCTTTTGCAAATTATTGTTTAGTGGATGTGGCAGCAATAGGATTTGGAAAGAAAAAGAACTTGATTAAAAATATTATCCAGGAAGGTGATATTCTTATCCTTGCAGGCAGTCTAACTGGAAGAGATGGGATACATGGTGCATCATTTGCATCTAAGAAATTGGCAGAAGAGAATAGATCAGCAGTTCAGATTCCCGATCCATTTATGGAAAAATTATTAATTGAAGTGACTAGAGAAGCTATTCAAAAAGATATTCTAAAAGCTGTAAAAGACCTAGGAGGTGGTGGACTCTCTTGTTGCCTTTCCGAAACTTCTGCTAATTTAAATAAAGGTTTTGATATCGATTTGGATAAGGTTCCTGTCAAATATAATGAAATGGAACCTCCAGAAATCATGATCTCTGAATCACAAGAAAGGATGCTGTATATTATTAGTAAGAATAAATTCTCGAGTTTTGCAAAAATTCTTAAAAAATATGAGGTTCCATTCTCACAAATTGGTACAGTTAAAAACCATAATAACTTAGTAATTCACAAGAATGGAAAAACAATCGCAAAAATGCCTTCTCATTTGATAGCTTTTGCTCCACTGTTGAACCGAAGAAGCAAAAAACCTAAACATATTCATGATTTGAGAATTAAGAAAATCTCTGTGGGTATTCCAAAAAATTATAATGAAACTATACTTAATATGCTAGCTAACCCAACTATAGCCTTTAAGAATTGGATATTTGAACAATTTGATCATGAAATAGGATTGAGAACCATTGTTAAGCCAGGAATAAGTGATTCTGCAATTATAAAATTATATGATGATAAATTCTTGGCTGCAAAACTAGATGGAAATTCCAAATTATGTTATCTGGATCCATATCAAGGCACTTTATCATGTCTTTCTGAAGCCCGAGCAAATATAATTTCCTCAGGGGGAAAACCAATTGGCATAATTGATCATCTACAATTTGGAAATCCTGAAAATCCTGAAATTTTTTGGACCTTCAAACAAAGTATAAAAGCAATTATCGATTTTAGCCATTTCAACAAGATTCCAATAGTTGGTGGGAAAGTCAGTTTTTATAATGAGACTAAAATTGGACCCATAAAACCGTCACCTGTAATAGGAATGGTGGGACTTTTAGAAAGTATGACTAGTATTACCAAAACCAATCCTAGCCCAGGTGACACCTTATACATTTTAGGAACAACATTAGATAATATGGGTGGTTCAGAATATTATCAGTTCCTAAATGGATTAACTGGAGGTTCGGTGCCAAAAGTGGACTTGGGGATTGATCTAAATAACTCTAATGTAATTTTAAAAATCAAAAAAGAAAATTTAATTTCCTGTTCGCACGATTGCTCTAAGGGTGGTCTATCTATTGCTTTGGCTGAAATGGCTATTGGCTCTAATTGTGGAATTAGCATTGAGTTAGATAAAGTTCCTACTAACTGTAAAAGACTAGATTATCTTCTTTTTTCGGAAACTCCATCAAGATTTATCATTGGAACGGAAAACGAAGAAAAACTTGAAAAACAACTTTCTAATTTTAAAAATTTAAAATATTCAAGAATTGGGAAGGTAACGAATTTGATGGATGATATAATGTTTGTGTCAAATGGGAAAAAAATAATAAATATAAAAATGGAAATTGCAAAAAAATATTTTGACAAAATTTCTCTTGTAATGGAAAATTATTGAACCGAAGCAATCAAGAAATTGTTTTGAATAAAAGATTTGGCAATTTGACATATGATTAAAATATTTTAATGAACAAGTAAAGATATATTAAAATGGTAACAGAAAATTGCGGTGTTGTAGGTGTTTTTTCTCTTGATCAACATAATGTCATTCCAATTCTCATAGATTCTTTGCGAGCTCTTCAGCATAGAGGTCAAGAATCATGGGGTATAGCAATACCTAATAAGAAACCTTTTACACAGTTAGGTCTAGTTTCCACTTATGCAGATAATTTTAAGAATATTATTAAAAATTACAAATCGAATGCTGCTATAGGTCACGTTAGATATTCTACTTTTGGGAAGAGTACAATAGAGAATGCCCAACCATTAAAAGTTAAAGATTTGTGTATTGCTCATAATGGAACAATTGCAAATGTTGAGGAGTTGGCAAATATGGTTGGAGGTTGTACGTTTACTCCTCAAACTATGAGTGATACGTACATAGCAGCTAAAAGATTGGTAGAACATCTTTCTAATAGGATTAATGTAAAGGAGTCTTTAAAAATTTTAAAGCAAGAGATGATAGGATCCTTTTGTTTCACTTTTATGACCGATAATGGATCTGTTTATGCGGCAAGAGATACAAAAGGCTTTAGACCACTGGTTTTGGGATTGCACAAAGAAACAAATACCTACATTATTGCATCAGAATCTTGTGCCTTTTCAGCAGTGGGAGCTTACTTAATAAGAGATGTACAACCAGGTGAATTAATTAAACTAAGCATGAAGGGTTTGGAAACTGAAACGTTTTCTTCTGATAAACAACATGCTCATTGTGCTTTTGAATATACCTATTTTGCACATCCTGCCAGTATTATGGAAGGTGTAAATATCTATGGAGCTAGAAAAAGAATGGGTGAATTTTTGGGTAAGATGTTCTCCATTCCCTCTGCAGACCTAGTAATTCCAGTACCGGATTCTGCACGACCTGCTGCATTAGGATATGCACAAGAGACAGGGTTACCTTTTGAAGAGGGCTTGGTTAAGGATAGACATATCAATAAAGGTGCATTAAGAAGTTTTATCGAACCATATCAATCGGATCGAATTGAAATAAATAAAGGGATACTTCCTATAAAAGACATAATTGATGGAAAAAATGTGGTTATAATCGATGATAGTATAATCAGAGGAACTAGTTCAGCATCTATTATTCAAACCCTGAGGGAAGCAGGAGCTAAAAAAATTTATATGATTGTAACCTATCCTCCTGTACGGTTCCCTTGCTATGCAGGAATTGATTTTCCTTCTATGGAGGAACTATTAGCAAATCAAAAATCTCTAAATAATAAACAAAAAGAAGAAGTTAATAAAAAAGTAAGTAAATTAATTGGCGCTGATAGAGTGTTTTATAACGATACAACAAATCTCTCCAAAGCAATTGGGATCCAGGAAGAAGAATTATGTTTTACATGTTCTACAGGAAATTATAGTTCTCTAGGAATAACACCAAAGTTTAGAACTAGAGAAGAAGTAAAAGGAGAATGAACTTTACTATTTCACATATTTTTACATTCGAAGGTTAATTCTTGATGAAATATTTTTTTAAATGATCTCAACAATCAAAGCTTTTGCCATAGATATTGACGGGACTTTGACTGAAAATGGTGGAGGAATTATACACCTTCCAGCTATTCAAGATCTTAGAACCTTGGAAAAATTAGGATATAAAATTATTTACGTTACAGGACGGTCTTCAGTAGAAGCTTATATGTTGTCTGTATTTGGAGGGACTACAAAAATAGCTGTTGGAGAAAATGGGGGAGTGGTTACTATCAGTCCGAAAGAGCATATTCTTCTGGGAAACAAAGAAAGATGTATTGATGGATACAAAATTTTAACAGAAAAATTGGAAAATGTTAAAATAAAAAATGTTTTTGATCGTATGACTGAGGTTGTATTAGAGAGAAGTTTTGATATTGAATTAGGAAAGAAAATTCTTAAAGAAAATAATCTTGAGGTAGATCTGAGCGATAGCAAATATTCTTTTCATATTAATAATAGAGGAATCAATAAGGCTACAGGTCTTGCCAAAGCATTAGATATTCTGAAAATAAAACCTTCTGAAACTGTAACAATTGGAGATAGTGAAACTGATATTCCTTTGTTTCAATTTTGTGCCTTTGGAATTGCTCTGAATCATGCTGACGAAACTGTAAAATCGAAAGCCGATCATGTTGTATCTGGTAATTCAGGAAAAGGGTTGGTTGAAGCATTAGATTATATAGCTTTAAATTTTTTTGGTAAAAATGCTAACAAATGACTCTTGAAGTAGTAATTCAGCAAATCAGAGAAATTATTAATAAATCTTTGATAGATTTAAAATATGAAGTTATCGAGTATGACATTTCCGAACCTCCCAAAGCGGAGTTTGGTGATTTAACAACAAATGTTGCTTTTTTACTTAGTAAAAGAATGGCTAAAAAACCTAATGAAATTGCTAAAAAAATTATCGATAATTCTATTAATTCTCAAATAGCAAATAGAGGAAATGATTCTTTAATTCTCAATGCAAATGCCCACATATCAGGTCATATTAACTTTAATATCAATTATGTAAATTTTAACAACTTTCTCATTACATTTATAGAACAAAATAAATTATTATTACCAAATATAGGACAAAATAAAAAAATTGTTATTGAACACACTAGTGTAAATCCAAATAAATCATTACATATTGGACACCTTAGGAATATAGTAGTGGGAGACTCATTATACAGATTATTCAAAATGACTAATCATAATACTATTGTATTGAACTATATAGACGATTCAGGAGTTCAAGTTGCAGATCTCATTGTAGCATTTAAATTTGCTAATTTTAACCATGACAATATACAGAAGATTAAATTTGACCAATATTGCGGTGAAATATACGTTAAAATGAATGAATTATATAAAATTAACTCGGATTTAATTGAAAAAAGGAAGTTAGTTATAAAAGAGATAGAACAAGGAAACACAGAATTATCCAAATTTACAACCGACATTGTTGATAAAATCGTAAAACAACAACTTGTGTCTTGTTGGAGGATCAAATCAAGATATGATTTGCTTGTGATAGAATCACAAATTCTGATATCAAAACTTTGGGAAAAAACTCTCTGTTTGTTGAAGGAAAGAAATATTATTCACTATTCAACTGAAGGTAAAAATATTAATTGTTGGGTAATTAAAGATGAACACAATGAAGAGAAGGTAATAATAAGAAGTGATGGAACCGCTACTTATATTGCAAAAGATATCTCATTTGCAGTATGGAAATTAAACCTAGTAGATGATCCATTTAATTATAACAAATTTTCTATACAGTGGGATACGTCGATCTTATGGAAAAGTACAGTCGATTCAGAAAATACCAAAAATTCTACACATGAAAATAATTTATTTTCAGATGAAGACAAACCAATTAAAGTGATAACTGTCATAGATTCAAGACAAAGTAGATTACAACAAATAATTTCTCGTATTATAAACGAGTTAGATCCAAATACAAAAAACTACATATATCTTGGATACGAGACTGTTGCCCTTAGTTCAGATACCGTTCAATCTATTGGAATGGAATTAGAAAAGATAAATAAGAAAATTGTTCATATGTCGGGTAGAAAAGGAATTTTTATCAATGCAGATGATATTCTGGATGAGTTGCACAAAAAGGCTTATTCTGAAATCAAGAAACGAAACCTCGACTTTGACCACACTACTATTGATGAAATCGCAGAAGGAATCGCAGTTTCAGCAATTAGATACAACCTTCTTAAACAGGATTTAGATAAAATGATAACATTTGATATGAAAGATGCATTAAACCTTGATGGAGATACTTCTTTGTACTTACAATATTCATATGCACGAGCAATGAGGATTCTAGAAAAAGGTAAAGACATTTTGGAAGAATTTAGCAATCACGGAAATGAAACTATAAGATTTGATCTTTTAAACCACAAGATCGAACTTGACCTTATCAAAGAGATATCGAGGTTTAACATAATTATTGAGGAATCACTCAATACTTTAAATCCAAAGATTTTCGCAAGGTATGCTAATAAACTAGCTACTAAATTCAATTCTTTTTATGAGAACTTGCCTGTATTAGATTCAGAATTACTTTTGAGGATAAGCAGACTGATGTTAGTAAGAATATTTGTGAACATTCTAGCGAATCTTTTCGAATTATTAGGAATCGAATCATATTCAAGAATATAAAGATTAGAATCAATTTTTTTATAATAAATATTAATTGTGGATTATTTAAAATAAAAAATATGAAAATCTTTGTTGGCAACTATGTATTGCTTTATCATACCATGAATAAAAAGTGGCTTGTAAAAGTGGAAGAAGAAAAAAAGATGCACACCCATTTAGGAATTATAGATATTTCTTCTTTAATTGGTCTCGAATATGGTATTTCAATTAACACTACTCTAAACAAGAAAATTTACTTGATAGAACCTACTATTCATGATTTTATCATGAAATCAGAACGAAATACTCAAATTATTTATCCAAAAGACCTCGGATATATAGCTATAAGAAGTGGGATTCAAAATGGATCAAAAGTATTAGAAATCGGTACGGGTAGTGGAGCTTTAACTACATTTCTAGCTAGCATTGTAAAACCTAGTGGACATATTTTTACTTATGATATTAATAAGGAATTTATGAAAGTAGCAAAAAAAAATCTTGTCAAAGCCCAGCTGGATGAATTCGTAACAATGACAGATCAAGATATTCGGCAGAATGTGAATACTGTTCCTCATGAATTTGATGCTGCAATTGTGGACCTAGGTGATCCTTGGACTGCTGTCGAGGCTGCATATAATGCATTAAAAGGAAGCGGTATTTTCCTAGCAATATGTCCTACAATGAATCAGGCAGAAAAAACGTCAATTTCATTGAAAAATAATCATTTCACAGATATAGAATGTGTAGAAATTTTAATTCGCAATATTGAAGCTAGGGAAGGAATGACTCGACCATCAATGAGAATGATTGGACATACTACCTATCTAATTTTTGCTAGAAAAACATTTCCATTTTGTCAGGAATATGGGAATGTGATAAATTAGTATTTAAAAAATAAATAAAGTTTGAATTTTGATGCTTAATAGAATTTATGGAGTCACGTTCGCGTTGAGCATCATTGCGTCCATCATTTTATCCTTGCCAAAAGATTGGTTGGTAGATTTTGTCATCCCTCCATTATGGAAGGTGAGCATCATTTCCTCTATTGTCATAGTTGTAACATTTAGAATATTTCCTGTACCTACATCTGTTATTACTTTTGTTACTTCATTCTGATCATCGAGTAAATAGATCACATATACTAGATATCCTTTGACAGGATGAATAAATGCAGCAACTGCAGAGGAGTTATGCCCGATCTCTAATTCAGAATTATTAATTGCATCAGATAAACTAATTTTAATTAATGGATTAAAAGACTCTCTCAGAACTTTTGATATTTCTACGGATCCAGTCCAGTTAGAATTTTGGGCCTCAGAGGTATTTTTATTTGTATCTGAAATCGTCATTCCTTTTTTCAATTGTTGTGCATTTACATCAATGGGTATAATGTTGTATAAAAATAGAAATGAACCAAAAAAAACAATACCAACAAGCAGCGATATTTCTTTCTTGTAAAAAATTTTTTTCATGGTAAAGGAATAGTAATACAGTTATAAAAATATTTGATAGTTAATGGATATCGAACTTTACCTATGGATAAAGACTCATCGAGATTAAAGTTTTCCAAGATCTATCCTGGAAGACATGAGGATTATGCCCTTTAATGTTGACTTTTTTAGAAACCCTTTTTGACAAATATAATCCTAAGGATCCAAGGATTCTCCAAAATTTACTATTGGGTTTGGATAGAAATGAGTCCAAAGTCCATTTTACCAAAGAAAATTTGGAAGGATGATGAACTAATATATAATTTAACAGTTGATCTTTAGAAGCAGCCAGCATATAATGAGCATGTTCAAAAAGTTCATCCTTTAGTGCCAAATCTGCTTTTAAAATTTTAGATTTTCTTTTCAACATTTCTTGTAATAAAGAATCTAACTTATTTTCTGATTCAATAGAATTTATGCATCTTCCAAAAGTGGTCAGAACATGCGAATCACTTCCTGCTATCGATATCATTTTGTTGTCAGAAGAAAATTTCTCTGCTACTAAGTTTGAATAATGATCTATATTATTACTGTTAAAGGTTTCAATCATATCACATTTAATTGCATTTTCTCTTATTCCATTAGAAACTGCAAATGGATGTGCTGCACAAGAAATCGCATTTTGTTTTTTTATTTCGTCTAAAGTTGAATCTAGATCCATGCCTGGTTTTATAGTTTCATGTATTCCATAAGCCAAAACATGTCCTTTTGTATTTAATGTTATTTCTTCAGCAGGATATATCTTAATACTTTTTAATTTTTCATGATTATCTCTATATTCTAACATTTGTTTATATCCATTTAAAGTGTTATGATTAGTAACGAACAAGACATCGATCTTTTTTTCATGTGCTAAATATAACTGATCTTCAATGGTAACACCGCAATCGAAGGGAATCCTAGGAGAATCATTCATAAAATTAGAAAAAACGTTATGACAGTGTAATTCCATAGTTAATAATTGAGTCGTATCTATAAACCCATTTTAATGGGTAATTTCTCTTATATATGACTATCTATAAAGATATATTAAAAAAGACTGATGAGATACTTTTTATTTCAATGGAATTTTTGTATTTCCAGCTATAATAAATCATCAATTATCATTCTGCCGCTTATTTCTAATTCACAGAAGAGAAATTAGGTTATTATGATAAAATAAATAATTTTCATTCAATACGTCTCTATTTCAAATACAAGATTTATCTATAACCATTTAGAATTATTTTTATGGTGATTAATCATCTATTTTCAAAGATACTTGTCCCAGTAGATGGATCTGAACCTTCGTTTCATGCAGGACAAATTGCTAGCCATATAGCTGATAAATTTCACTCGGAAATCACACTTCTTTATGTAGTAGTTTCTCCATCCCATTATGAATATATTAACCTGACTGGTCTTGTTACACCTAAACAAATTGACATGATTA
>DASUZI010000099.1:0-8454 GCA_036376955.1 Nitrososphaeraceae archaeon | reverse complement strand
ATCATCGAATATAGTATATGACATAGACTTTATAATTTTTGATTCATAAGAGCGATAATCTTGTATAAGTTCAATAAACCTGTTCATAAAATTATTACTTTCTAGTTCATATTGGTCAACTGAGTCAAATACAAAATGGCTTACCCAGTCAAAATCCCCGGTAGTTTTAGCTGCATATATACAGAATTGCGATTCTTCACAATATTTTTCGAGTCTTTTTATTAATGAGGAAGTATTCAATGAATATTTGAATTTAAGTAACACAGTTCGATTTATTTTATCATGTATCATCTCAGGATTTAAAATTGATGAATAGCCTAAAATTACGTTCGACGTTTCTAATCTTTTTAATCTATTTCTTATAGTTCTATCAGTTATATCATAACCTAAATCATTAAGGTGTTTAGCAATATCATATGATGAAATACGTGCATTTTTTCCTAAATGTACTAGAATAGATTTATCTATTTCATCAAGCAATAAGCTAGATACGTTAAATTCATTTTTATTTATTTCCATTTAGGAAAACAATCATTATAATTCTTACACCTAATTATCAAAGTCTTAGGTGAAACAAATACCTATTTTCCAAAATGGAAAATAAATACAAAAAATTCTTCCGCAGAGAATAATATTACAAATCACGTAATATAGTTATGAATCAATTAAAAAATATAGATTTCTTTGAACTAGATAGAGTATTAGAAGATGTTGCAAAAACATATGCTGCACCATCAGCTACTATATGGTTTAAAGTAAATAATAATAGCAAACCCACACAAGAAGAATATCATGCAAAGGTTGTTGAATTCATAAAGAAATTTGAAGATTTGATAAAATCTAATTTTCCATCAGAAAATGAACATTCTGATTACTTGAGAGAGTATATTTCCAAAAGTATAAGATATGGAATTTCTTCAATTAACGCTGGAAATAACAAAGAAGTAGAAAGAAGATATCGATATTATGTAGATTACAATTAATAGATAAGGATGAATACAAGAAATGGCTTTAAGTTTATATAAACTTGCATTCCCTAGCATACTCGCATTATTAGCAGTGGGAACAGCAGGTTTTCTCCTTGCATTCAGTTACTATCCTGAAAAACATGTGAATGTAGATATTGATGGAAAATGTTATGAATTATTGGATGTATCAAATGAAAAACATAAAATTCTCAGAGCTGAAAATGAAATTAATGTAAAACAAATGCAGTTAAATATGATTGAACACAAAGATACCAGTTTGCCAATAGTTTTTAATGGATTTAAGAAAGATCTAGATGATTTTATAAATCAATACGATATTAGAAACATTTTATCAGTACAAAAGGTTTCTGAGAATCCAACATTTGATAAATTTATTATAAAAGCAACATTATCAAAGATAGATCTCCAAAAAATAGTAAATGATCTGACAATAAGTGACTTTTATCCAATATTATCAGTAAAAGGAAGTGTTGGATTGGGACCAAATAAATACATTAGTACTGAGGAAGGAAAAGTAATTTCGGCAGAATCTAAAAAATTTATGGAAAAAGGTATTAAAAATATTGTTGAATCAAATATAAAAGTTGAAGGAATAAAATTAGCTGAATGTAGAAATATTTAGTTAGAGTTAATAATCAAATTTCTTTTTATTATTCCATTTTTATGGAAAGGTTTCTAAACATACGATGATAATAAAATAAAATATAATAAATAAATTTTTAATTGATCTTAACGAAATATTAGAAAATTCGTTCTGAAATTGATTTCAAATATAACAGCGAGTTAAAAGCAATTTTATTAAATTTTAAAGAATATCAATTTGGAAGCTGATATATGTGACCATCTTCAATTTTAAGTATATATGATTAAGTTTATGCGTAAGTAGGTAAAGTTGACAAGAATATGAATCATTGTACTATAGAAAAGTCCATTTATAATTAAAATGCCTTAAGAAATCTATCTGGTAACGTTTTGTGATTATGAAATTACATACGGGCAAAGATTGTGTTTTATGTTCGGGTATGATTTGAAAAAAAAGAAAATTAAACCTACAAAAATATAGAATAGTATGTAGAAAATTATGATTTAAATAGTTATATTCGTAGGAAAAATATCTTTTAATGATTAAGCATTAATACTCTTATCATCCGACATCGATTTTGATATAGCTTCATTCACAACGCTAACCAATTTAGCTATTGATATAGGTTTATGTAAAAAAGTGAACGTTGGATTATCACGTTCTAACAGTTCATAAGCACTGATTAAAATTACTTTAAGATCAGATTTAAGATTTATAAGCTTCTTACAGAGTTCATAACCATTCATTTGAGGCATACGATAATCTGAAATTACTAGTCCAAATTCCTCGGCATTTTCTTGTATATGGTTTAATGCTGTGATTGAATCATTGAAGGCAACGACAGTATACCCGTCATCTTCTAGTACATCCTTAAATAAATCAGCAATATCAACGTCATCATCAATGATGGCTATAGACTTTGCTAACAATATGTTATTATGATAGGTCGAAAATTATTTAAATATATTTATTTCAGTATCATCTAAGAAAACGTTATTTTCAGAGTCAATTGATGATATCAATTTTCGTTATTTGTATTTACACTGCATATTAGTAATTCTATAGTTCGTTATTGATAATTCTTAATAGCAGAATAAATTCGAGGATGTCGTTACAGGATTCGAATCCATCTCGGTATTTAATCCTAGGTTCTAGTCCTATTGTTTGAATTCATGATTAATTTTTTTATAAACTAAGAAATATTCTCTCTAATTGTTAGTCAATAATTTTTCGAATAAATGAGCTTAAATAATCAATTCTATGTTTATAATATATTTGATGAATTTAAAGAAAGTGTGTATCTTTATCTATATTTGCCAAGTTTCAAACAATTTTTATGTACTCAAGTAAGATTTTAATTACCTACTTAGTATGAAATTACTACCTATCTTAAATATTTTGGATTCTATAATATAGTATGTCAAAAATAAATAATACAAAAACAATAAAAGATATGAAACGACAAAAAGCAATACCGTTAGATTCAGATAATTCGTATAATAATTTCATTCGTTCAGTTTCCAAAATAATAAAAAGTGAAGCAACTCAAGACGGCGAAGGTGTAACATTGAATAGATCATTTCCAAATCAATACATCTCAGAATTTGATCCATTTTTGTTATTAGATGAAATCGGACCGATAAATATAAAACCCGGAAAACAAAAGGGTTTTCCTGATCATCCTCATAGAGGATTTGAAACAGTTACTTACCTTTTAGAAGGAAAATTTGAACATAAAGATTCACAAGGTCATGCTGGAATTATTAATTCTGGAGATGTACAATGGATGACTGCTGGATCTGGTGTCATTCATTCAGAGATGCCTGAAAAGGAGTTTAGTAAAAACGGAGGGAAATTACATGGATTTCAACTATGGGTAAATCTTCCTAAAAGCAGTAAGATGATGAAACCAAGATATCAAGAAATCCTTCAATCAAAAATTCCAATAGGTACTACTAAAGATAATAACATTACTGTAAAAGTTATAGCAGGTGAATCTTTAGGTACAAAGGCAATAATTAATACAATAACTCCAATTATGTATTTGCATTAAAATTAGAACCAGGATCTAGAATCGTATAGCCAGTTCCAAAAGAATATAATGTTTTTGCTTATGTAATTCAAGGAAAAGGTGTATTTGAACCTAGTTATAGTAATAAAGTTGAGAGAGGAAACTTGGTAATATTTGATACAGATGGTAATGAAGTATATATCCGAGCTGCTGAAGATTCGAAAATTCGATTTGAAGTATTATTAATTGGAGGAGTTCCTTTACTTGAGCCAATAACAAGATATGGGCCATTTGTAATGAATACGCAACAAGAGATCTATCAAGCTATAGAAGACTACAGAAACGGAAAATTTGGATGATATTTCATCTCAATTTCTTACAATAAAGAGTATAGTATCAATATCATAAAAAGAAAACAAAAAGAAAAAAATTGATCCTTCATATTTTCTTTTAAATTGTTATAATCAAAAGATTATTTAATTTATTTTTAATCATATATGTAAATAAAAATATGTCAAAAGACAATAATAATAATAATAATAACAAGAATGGATATTATTTACTGGTAAGCAACTAAGTTCAACTTCTAGTTGCAGGGTTTGAATTCAACTCCTAAGTACCTACTTGTGCAGTAATACTAATTTAAATAAACTAAAACTTAAGCAAAAATAGATGTATAGTTAGAAAAATTTCATTACTTAGAACCAAAATTGTAGTTCTTCTAACTGCAGAATACTGGAAAATTCGTTATATATTTTCTAGTAAACAATATAATGAGTTTTGAATCTATCTCTCGATCAAAATTGGCATAAAGTAATAATTGTCTTATCAAAAATATAATAGATTATTCATATTAATATCCATAATAATTATTTCATTTGTTGCTTTTTCAATGAATAGTATTCTAGCAAGTTCTATATCTTTCAATAACTCAGATTATAATAATTTGATGTCCGTATGTATGATTTCCTTAATATCTTTCATTGATATTATATCATCGATACAGAAAGCAGACGACTAAACTCAAAGAACGGAATAACATTCTTTCATCTTTCCATACACGGGCATACTAAATCAGATCATATTGAAAGTGTTACTATTGGCTTAAAAATGAATTCGGAAAGATATGTAAAGGAAGAATATTTTTACAATTTCACTCAAATAGATAAAAATTATATACATCATTTAAAAAATATAGTTTGTACTATACAAAATTATGTACCATCATCTAAAAATAATAATTATAATAACACAATTATAATTGGAGCACATTATGGTTTTAGGACAACGAATTCTAGTCGTAATACCTTAATTTTGGTTTGATTATTCTACTATTATTCTAGTATTAGAACAAAGGTGACCCTAATAAGGTCATTCATGGAATGAAACTACTAAACAACGGTAAAATTTATTCTTTTGTCTGTCTTTATTATTTTACTATTAATAATTTTGTGATACATTCGATGAATGTACAATATTTGGCACTTCGATTAATTTGTGATTATATACTTTTAACCTATTTTTCTCATAAAAAAATAGACTTCCCTTCATATAAAAATAATTATATTATTATGGATAAATGAATAATAATATTAATAATGAAAAAAATACAATTAAATCTTTCTGCTATTTGTATTATATCTATTTGTTCTCCTATAATTCCGATTCATTTTATACCATTGGAAGATATTAAATGGATTACTTGGATTGATCCTCAGCATATATTTACATTACATTATCCCTCTTTAGATTATTGGCAAATAATAGAAGAAGGAAATCAAAATAATAGTAATTTGTCACATAATCTCCGAGGCATTGATAAAAATGTTGCTGATGATCATAGTTATGACATTGCCATACTACATATTGATAATAATGTTACAAATGTAAAAATAGCTTTTAATGCTATACCTCTTAAAGATATCAATAATAAAAAAGACTATGCATTTTCTAACTCTTCTTCTTATCCAGATTTAATAATAGAAGATTTTGAGTTAAATGGAAAAATCAATTCTCCTGGATATCAAGTAGTTGAAAAACATTCGGGCAAGTATCTAATAGACGAAAATAATGCATCTGGAATTTTATATAGATATTCATCTTCTTTAGGAAATAGTTACGGTATATTGATTCTATATGCTATTGACAAAGACAATGATCTTGTATTGATATACAAGTATATCTCTGATGCTAATACTTTTATGACATATTTACCGCTGGCAGAAAAAATCTTGGATTCAATAAAAATATTAAATAACTAACTTTAGTTCTATCTATTTACTTTCATTTTCAATATTCTATTTTATCAGTCTTTCGTAAAACAATAATTAGTTACCCTCTATTTAATTAGATTAAATATCAAAATTATGATAACATTCATTTAAACTAATCAAGAGAAGTTATTATAAATGGTCTCCAACTGTTCTATAGTTAAGTTTTTGTTTGCTTTTTTTCTAGAAGAACTAACAAATCCAAAAATCACTACTAAAATAAATTTCAAGTCATGTAAAAGAATCCAGCATAAACATGGGTTGTGAAACTATATTAATCACCTTTATAGATAGACAGATATAAAAACTACGGTATTTTTTACAATTTAATTGCTTTCTAAAGCAATATTGTTTCTAATAACATGTATATTGGTGTGTTTATTAGACCAACGCATTCTACACATACATATCCCAAAGAGAAATATGATGAATAAATTAAACTATTAGAAACTGGATTATTATTTTCTATTGTGCTAATTATATGGATAACAAAATAGATACCCCAAATTATAATGATAATAAAACTAACAATAATCAAAATTTTTTGTAGTTTCGATATTTTCCTGCCATCATTATAGAAATTCATTTCCTTATTAGATTAACCATTGTTTTCTAGCATTATCAAACTTTCGCTTTCCTACTAATAAAATCTATGGCTAATTATAATTGGTTTATATCAGATCGGAAGAAGACAAAACATCTCTTTTATTGTAGCTCTTACTCGATTGTTTGTTTAGGCTATGACGAATTACAATAAAAAACAAAATGTATAAAATTATCTAAATACTATTATAATCTATTTAAGCCCGAACTAATCAATACTTGATTGAAAGAAATAATCATATAATGTATTATTACTAAATACATGTCAACTGATTTTACGATCTAAAATTCAAAAGATATAATTAAAAAAGAAATATGAGGAATGTGTAATGCTTCAATTGGTGAAGTCCACGAAGTTGGAATAGAATACATCATATCCCAAATAGAAATTTATATAGTTATAAATTCTATATCCCTAACAATTAACCTTTTTTATTGTTTTGTCTTATAATACTTAATCTTGAAGATTAACGTATTAATTTATTGGATAAATAAAATGATTCTAGTTATATGATGGACTGATTAACTTACTCCGCTTGGCTGTTTATGTTCTACATGTTCTAATTTTATATGTTCTTCTTTAGCTCCTATACTATCAAAAAGAAGACCGCACTTTTCACACCTAATTTGAGAAGTTCCTATCTTATTATTGTCAGTGGATGACTCTGATACCATATAATAGTAAAAGATTCAGTGTTAATATACTTTGACTAAAATAGATTTATCAATTACATGTAAATATAGGAAAAATGAAGATAATATGAAAAATTTGATTAAATGTAGTTTTGCGACTGTGCTCATTTAGTTCTTATACTGAATTTTAATTCTCCACATTGACAATTAAATTTACTTCCCATTAAAGGCCTTTCTGACATCTTATTATTGGAGCAAAAAGAAACAAATTATTTATAGATAATAGCTCTGTTATACTCCTAATAAAATAAGAATTATATTATATCTGCACATGTAAACAAACCAATTATGAAACATTGATTTATTTTACTTTGAGTATTTCTAATTCAAAACTAGCCCTGCACCATTGAGATAAATTCATTTAACTTGGATTTTTTACTGCTACCTTATACTACAACATTCAAAGTTCTGCTTATTTTAAATCATATGTAGTATAAAATTAACTGTTCTTATTTCTAATACCTCATTAAAAAATAGTCATATTCATTAATAAGTACATTAATACAATATTAGTAAATATAATATATAACAATTTTCAGCATTATTTACAATAAAATGATTAGCAGATGAAAAATACAATAATCATTCACTTACTAAATTATATAGTATATGTTACTGAATGATTCTTCGAATTCTAAATATAATTAAAATCATCAGTAATAATCATGCTCGAATCGGCAACAATAAAAAGAACAATAATGTGTGGACTTGTTTTAATAACTTCATTATTATTGATAATACTAACAATAACAGCAGTACCGTTTGTTAATATGAAAGTTTTTACAAATGCAATGGCTGTTGTAATTGATCCAGCTATAAATGACACCTCGCAAAACCATGGAGGATATCTTGATACTTTAAAAAATGATGGTAATATTATTAAGAATCAACTACAATCAAATAATAATGATGATAACAATTATGATGATAAAAAAATGTCATCTTATGATAACAATTATGATGATAAAAATGGCAAATATCCAAACAGAGATAAAATATATGTATGTCAATCAGGCCCATTGGAAGGATTCTTTGTAAGTTCTGTTAAATTTTGTGATCTGAGGAGTTCTCATAGATAGTTACTAGAAAGGAATTGGATTTCGTTCACAGTAGACTTTCAATATCTTTGGCTGAATCGAATCTATGGCTTCTAAATTAAATTGTATGTAATTATTTTTTATTATATACAAAGTAATTGAACCTAGACAATAAACTAATAAATCGAATCCCTACTTCTAGTACGTATAGTATGGAGTGATTATAATAAACGAAAAACCGATAGAACTATTATTAGATAAAATAATT
>DASUZI010000098.1:0-11942 GCA_036376955.1 Nitrososphaeraceae archaeon | reverse complement strand
TGATAAAAAATTTACTATTGTTTATGTAGAATGAATAAGATCTGCTATATATGTAATTTGAAATTATATAAAACTTTTTATAGCAAATAAAGAATAATTATTTATCATCATAATTATAATCAGTGGTATTAAATAAAATATTAGAATAAGTAGATAATCTTTTTAAAGAAGCGATTCTTTCTTTCTTTTCTATTTTAGATCCACTTATTACCTCGCTCAAATATTTTATTGATTTATCGTATGTATTTCTGGCTATAGGATAGGGAAGTCCGTCTTTTCCTCCATGTGCGTAATTATATTTGACTGGGTCTTTCCACGATGCTCTATTACCATATATGATTTCTGAAATTAGTGAGAGGGCACGTATGAGTGAAGGACCAACCCCTTTTTGAGAAATCAGATCCTCATAATTAGTAGGAGTAATATCATATAATTCATCAATTGTCTTCCAGTTCAAGGTGAGAGGCATCTCATAGTTTTCAATTGCTTGTATTTCATTCACAAATATTTTACAATTAGGAGGTGTGGTAGGTTCATCTATCCATTTATCTAAATTTTCAAAACTAAGTTTTTTATTAATTTTATTAATTGAAGATTTTATAGATTTTGAACCTTCTTTTATTAAATCGACACAAGTTTTGCGATTTTCCTCGGAGTCTTTTGAAGTCATATTTAAACATAATGGAACTTTTTCATTTCCAATAATTCCTTTATGAGGCTCAATAATATAGTCTACTAATTGATCAGATATCCAATGATATCTTCTAGCCATCTTTGATTTTTCATTAAGTCCTTGTTGTACAATTGTCCAATTACCATAATTATCAAAAAATATCACATGATGATATAGACTGAATCCATCTTGAATCGCTGTATTGTCTATTTTTGCTGACATCTTACTTGCATATACTAAATTATTAATTTGATTTGTAGATAATGTATGATTATTTTCAGCAAGTTTGGGAATTTCATATTTTGGCTTAATAGCATTAATTCCTTTGCCACCTGAAACACTTATTCCATGGGTTTCAGAATTGATGGATTGTTTCAATACTCCGGTAACGACGGTAGTTAAGCCAGACGAATGCCAATCAAAACCCAATACGCATCCAAATGCTTGGAACCACAGAGGATCGGAGATTCGTTTAAAAAATTCTACTGAACCTTTTTCTTCTATAATTATTGTACTAATTGCTGAAGAAAGTTTTATCATTCTCTTGATGAGGTAAGAAGGAGCATGTCCATAGTGTAAAGGAAGATTTACGGTCCCTCTTTTCAACGATATGATTTAATAGATCTCTGTATGTAATAATTTTTTTCTTTTTACTAGTTCCAAAATTTCTGCTATACAATAAATAATATAATATTTTATATCCTATAAATGGAAAGAAAGAAAATTGTTATAACAAGACAAATCAATTTTACCGGAATAGATATATTAAAAAATTATTATGATGTCATATTTATTGATAAAACTGAATCTCCTACCAAAAAACTTTTGATGCAGAAAGTTAAGAATGTTTACGGAATTCTTTGTACTCTATCTGAAAAAATAGATTCAGATATAATGGATGCAGCAGGTTCAAATTTAAAAGTAATAAGTACCTTTAGTACCGGCTATGATCATATTGATATTCATGCGGCTACTAAAAGAGGAATTTATGTAACCAATACCGGGAATGTATTATCAGAAACCACTGCTGATCTAACTTTCTCTATGATACTAGCATTAGCTCGTAAAATTGTAGAAGGTCACTTATATATAATGAATGGGAAATGGAAAAAAGGCTGGAAACCAGATTTATTTCTTGGAACTAATGTTTATGGCTCAACATTAGGAATTCTTGGATTGGGAAATATAGGACGTGCTGTTGCTAAAAGAGCTCAAGGATTTAATATGAAGATAATTTATAACAATAGACACCAATTATCTAAAAAAATAGAAGATAAATTAAATGTGACATTTATGACTTTTGAAGAATTATTACACAATAGTGATTTTCTTTCCATTCATACAAGCCTCGATAAGAATAATTTTCATTTAATAGCTAGTAAAGAACTAAACAAGATGAAAAAAACTTCATTTTTAATTAACACTTCAAGAGGAAGCATAATAAATGAAAATTCCCTAATTCACGCGCTAAAAAACAAATGGATTGCAGGAGCAGCTTTGGACGTATTTGAAAAAGAACCTCTTCCAAGTCATAATAAACTGTTAAAACTAAAAAATGTCATACTTTTACCTCATCTTGGAAGTGCTACAGTACAAACTCGCAATCGAATGTCCGAAGTAGCAGCTATTAATTTACACAATATACTATCGAACAAAAAACCAATATATCTTGTTAATACAGAACTTGAAGATAATCATTGTTAATTCAAAAAGAGAATTTACTATTTTAAAAATTTTCTCTTAAACGTTGAGAATAAACGTCTTCATAATCCTGTTGCGATCCCTTAATACAATTAGTGGAAACCATTTTTATATTTTCTATCTTTATTTTTCCATTTGGTATAGAGTGATTATATTGTAATTTTTTTATCTTATATTTTATGGGTTCCAAGTGTTCCAAGCATGACATACCAACCAGATATTCTTCTTTTTCGATAACTGATAGGATGTAAGACGGCGGAATGTCGCATTGTGTATCTAGTTTAGAGAAGGAACATTTTCTCGGTAAAGTCAATTATGAAGAGTTAATAGTTGAAATCTTATTTAATCTAACCTAATTTGTAATGTTTGTAAAAGTATTAGAAAGAAATAGTAGGTGAGATTTCTTAAAATTTTTCAAAGACGTTTATAAATCAGTATATCAAATACAATAAAATAAGATGGGAAGTAGAAAAAGACGTACAATTAAACCTCAAAGAAAGACTCGAAGTGTGGAAGGTCGATGTCCAAAATGTACCACGATAGTTAGATTTAATGTATCTGGTCCTGTTGGTGACGAAATATATGAATGTAAAGGCTGTATGTCAAAATACCATATTGATGAGCTGTGAATATGATTATAAGATAAAAACAGTTATTTTACAACAATAATTAAGATTCTTCCTTATAACAATTTATTATACATTCAGTTAATTATTTATCTGATGAATCCTAAAATAGAATATTCAGGTCAGGTTTACTTATACAGTAGTGGTATGCCCTTGGAACTTATTGAACATGCCAAGTCAAAATTAGTAGAGGAACACGGTATTTTAGCTGATGATATTGTATTAATTGAAGTTCCAGAAGGTGTACCAGAGGGTGCAATAATGGTTACAATTTGGCCTCATTATCTATCAGTTTCAAAGGTAAAAAAAGTAAGAGATGGATCAATTTATGCCCCACAACTATTTAATATCGATCTTTGAATACCAATTTCATATTTATAGTTAAAAATTAATGTCTCTTTAGTTAATCATGCCTGTGATAATGTCTTTTTTCTGTAAGCGGAATCGACATTCTGATTGTCCTGTGGATCTTCCTATTAATGATGTTTGTGGCCCTGAACATGACTGCTCATTTGATATAAAATTAACCAAATGTGAATGTTTGTGCCATACGTAATTAATGAAAGGTAACATTTTCTTACTTCTTTATCGTTGTTAAAGTAAAAACTATATTAGTTTTCAGGAATTATTCTTGTAATGGAAAATCTGAGGAATGTCTGCTCATTTTGTAAATCTCATATTGCTGAAGGTCAAAGTATTTGTAAAGATTGTATGAATTTGTATGATATCAAAATTGGTAATCATGAAAGTGATGGATGTGGATGTGATAAATGAAACATAACACTGCATTTTTTCATTGTTTTCCAAGAGCAGGGTCAGAAAATGGTATCACAAATCATTAGATGTTTTCTTCATACAGCCACCACTTCATCATTCCCAGACAATTTATTCCAGCCCTATACTATCAATCAAATTTCTTGATTTCGTTTTTATTTTTTCATCAATTTTTACGCTTACTATCCCTTCTAGAGGTTGACCATAAAAAACTACCGAACCTAAAGAGGCTAGTGCAAAAACTGGCAAAGCAAGCATATCCTCCTCACCATTTATAAATACAATAGCTAACTCTCTGTTTCTTAATATTTTTTTTATTTTGTTATACGCTTCTTTTGTTATGGTACCTTTTGGATTTTTACAATGATATTGTTTGAAATTACAAGTACTGTTTTCGAATAAATTTTTGAGTTCTGAAATTTTCGATTCTGTTCTTTTAATACGTCTTTCAACACCATCTATAATGGATAAATTTGGCATTATACCGTATGAAATAATTTTTTCTGTTGAAGCATCTCCTACTGTTATCAAAGATTTAGAATCTTTAACCAAAGCACTAATTTTTTCTTTAGTTATTTCATCTTGTTTAATTAATTTACCAAAAGGTTGTTTTAGGATATTTAATTGCTCATCGTTGAGAGGCATTTTCTGCTTGCTTTAAGTCATTTTTTTCGGGATTTTCATCTTTGTCCTCATATTGTTCTTGATCTTTCATTTCTGCTGCTAAAACACTTACTCGTCCTGCAACTAATTTTGAAATTTTAAAGAATGATTTAGTTTGGTTGGATTCAGGATCCGAGATAATGACAGGTTTACCTGTATCACTCCCCTGCATTATTTGAGGATGTAAAGGTATATCTCCAATGTAGGGAATATTAAATTGTTCACTTATTTTCTGTCCTGCACCCTTTCCAAATATATGGATGTCAGAATTACAATGTGGACATTCCAGATAACTCATGTTTTCTACAACTCCTATTATTGGAACATTTAACTTGTTGAACATCCCTATTGCTTTGACTGCAACATTCATAGCAACCTCCTGAGGCGTGGTAATAACCAAAATTCCAGTAATTGGGATTGTCTGAGCTATAGTTAATGGAGCGTCACCTGTTCCTGGGGGCAAATCAATGATAAGATAATCAAGTTCACCCCAATTTACATCAGTCAGAAATTGTTTAATAATTCCAGAAATTATTGGTCCTCGATAGATTCCTGCTTGCTGGGATTGTTCGTAGAAAAAACCCATAGAAATAATTTTTACCCCTTCTGAAACTGGAGGCTGAATTTTGCCATCCACTACTTGGGGGGAGTCTTTTAACCCCAGCATTAATGGTACACTTGGGCCATAAATATCTGCATCTAAAAGACCTACCTTGGCCCCAGTTTTTGCAAGAGCTATAGCAAGGTTAACAGAGACCGTAGTTTTGCCTACACCTCCTTTGCCACTAGCAACCGCAATGATATTTTTTACCCCTGGTAATAGTTCGTCTAAAGAAATAGCCCTTCCTTCCATTACTCTTGCTGTAACCTTTAGATCGAGATCTCTAACACCTAAATTTGAAATCGCATTTCTTACATCTTGTTCTATTTCACTATTGAAAGGACAAGCAGGTGTAGTAAGTTCTAATGTAAATGATATTTTATCATTATTAATAGCCATATCTTTTATCATACCCATAGAGACTATGTCTTTATGTAATTCAGGATCAATTACTGTTTTAAGAGAAGTAAGAACCTGATCAACTGTAACCATCATGAACCAAAGCTCTTTTACATTATTTAAATATTCATTATTTCTAATTTAAGAGGCTTATTTATTATTTAATTTTTATATGGTTTATTGTATATTTCTTTTTAATTATACAAACAAAAGGTTCATAAATTGATAAATAATATCCTATTTCGACCAACATGTTTTATATAGTTTCTCTGACTGATATTGTCAGAATTCCTCCCAGCAGACTGACCAATTCATTACGAAATACTGCTATTGGAATTCTAAAAGAAAAATATGAAAGTATGATCAGTGCAGAGTTGGGTTATGTAATAATGATTATTGATGCCAATGCTGACTCGATTGGTAAATTAGTTACCGGTGATGGTGCAACATATCATAAAGTAACTTTCAAAGCATTGACTTTTTTTCCTAAAATTCAAGAAATAGTAGAGGGAGAAATAATAGAAATAACTGATTTTGGTGCCTTCGTAAGAATTGGACCTACAGATGCTCTTCTACATCTTTCTCAAATAACTGATGATTATCTGAAGAGTGATATTAAACAAGGTTTGATAATTGCTAACCAGTCTTCTCGTTCCTTGAGAATTGGTTCCAAAATGCGCGCAAGGATAACTGCTGTAAGCTTAGGTAAAGGTTCGTCAATGGGGAAGATAGGAATTACTTGTCGACAGCCATTTCTAGGATCATATGATTGGATTAAAGATGAAATAGAAAAAGCTAAAACACCACAAGCTCCAAAAGAAAAGAAAGGAGTAACTAAATAACAAATGCCTCGAGAATTAGCATGTAAAAAATGTAAAGCTATTACAGTGGGAAAGGTATGTCCAATTTGTAATTCTACTGATCTATCTGGTGACTGGTCAGGAATAGTAGTTATTTTTGATGCCAAGACCTCGCTTATTGCTAAAACTTTAGAAATAACAAAACCTCATAAATATGCGCTTAAAGTCTCTTAATGGAAAAATTAATCGATCATTTCAACCTTAGAAAGGCATTATTAAAATTCTTACACGAAGATGTTGGAACAGGTGATATTACTAGTGAAAACTTAGAAAATTCTGATAAATCAGTAACTGCCAAAATTATATTTAAATCAAATTTTATAGGTATTGTGTGCGGAATTGAGGAAGTAGAATTATTATTTGATATTTGCAATTGTGATACAACTCTTCATAAATTAGATGGAATGGAAATCTCGCCTAAAACAAATATTATGGAAATTTATGGAACAGCTAAAGACGTATTAAAAGCAGAAAGAATTGCATTAAATTTACTTATGAGAATGAGCGGTATTGCAACTTGTACAAGAAAGTTTGTTACTATAGTCAAACAAGTGGATCCATCCATTGCAATAGCATCAACAAGAAAAACTGCCCCTGGATTGAGACTCTTTGATAAAAAAGCAGTTGTTATAGGAGGAGGAATCAGTCATAGAATTAGACTAGATGAGATGGTTATGATAAAAGATAATCATATTGCTGTAGATACCTCTATAAGAAAAATTATACAATCCATGAGGAAAAAAATAGGCTCTTCTATAAAAATAGAATGTGAAGTTAGAAATGAACATGAAAGTATTGAAGCTATCGAATCTGGAGCAGATATTATAATGTTAGATAATTTCTCTATACCAGAAGCAAAACAAACTATGCTAAAACTTGTTGATAAAGGTTTGAGAGATTTAGTTAAAGTTGAAATATCAGGAGGTATAAACCTAGAAAATGTACTTGATTATGCAAAATTAAAACCAGATATTATCTCGGTTGGTTATTTGACACATTCTGCTCCTTCGTTAGATTTTAGCTTAAAGATAGTAAACAAGTAACAAAATTGAAAAAATATTTAGATTTTATCGTCTTCTTCCGCCGCGTTCAGGTTTTTTCTGACCTGGTGGGACTCTTTTCTCAAATCTTTTAACAAAATTCTCTTTATTACGTACCTTTGATATAGGGCTCACTCTTGTCTTTCCCTGAACCTTAGGAGTTTGACCCTTTACCTTTCCTGCTTTTGTAAGCGATCCGTGAGTTGGCATATCCATATGTTCATTATGTTCCTAATAAATATCTTGCAACCTTTAAAGAAGGCAAACTATGCCTAGAATGAGAACATTTGAGGCAAAGATCTCCTAAATAGTACTAATTTAAATCCTATTTGGCTTACATATATGTAAATAGTAAATGAATTTATCAATGAATCAGTACATTCAAGAAATTTCCTCTTTAAAAAAAGAGCGTGATGCAATTATTCTTGCACATAATTATCAATTACCTGAGGTTCAAGATGTGGCAGACTTTACTGGGGATTCATTAGCTCTCTCCAGAAAAGCAGAAAAAACTAATGCTAAAAATATCATTTTTTGTGGCGTTCATTTCATGGCAGAAACTGCCTCTATTATTTGTCCAGATAAAGACGTATTTATACCAGATATAAATGCAGGATGTTCCCTTGCTTCCTCTATAAATTCCACGGAATTAATGAATTGGAAAAAAGATCACCCAGATGCTATTGTCGTTAGTTATGTTAACACTTCTGCAGAAATTAAAGCATTATCAGACTATTGTTGTACGTCATCTAATGCTGTAAAAGTAGTAAATAGTATACCTCCAAATAAAGAAATTCTCTTCCTTCCAGATATGTTCTTAGGTTCATATGTATCTGAAGTTACCAAAAGAAAGAACATGTACATATGGCCTGGCGAATGCCATGTACACGCTGGAATACGTGCAGAAGATATTAATAAAATGATGAAACAATATCAAAATGCCGAATTCTTGGTTCATCCAGAATGCAGTTGTACTTCTTCAACTATGTATCACATGTCAAAAGGAGACTTTTTACATGAAGGGCATATTTTATCCACCGAAGGTATGATGGAACGAGCAAAAAATTCTCCTAAAACTGATTTTATTGTAGCTACAGAAACAGGAATATTATATAGAATGCAAAAAGAAAATCCAGCAAAGAATTTCATTCCCATAAGAAAAGATGCGATATGTCAATATATGAAAAAAATTACCATCGATAAAGTGTACAATTCGTTAGTAAACAATGTCTATAAAGTCAGAGTGCCAAAAACAACAGCTGATAAGGCCCGATCTGCAATAGAGAGAATGTTATCAATTGGATGACTTTTTTATATCCTCTTCATAGATCAAAAGCTGAAATTGTTGTGTTGACTATTTTTTTAAATAATGAAAATTTAAACTGATGAGTGTAATTCGAGTTTTAACATTCAAGTTTATTTAAAAAATATTTAGGAAACTATTTTAACTCATTGCATAAAGATCCTTTATTACATTTTATGAGAAAAAAGATATCAATCATAGGTTGTGGGGCTATAGGAAGTGAGCTTGCACTATCCGTAGATGGTGATATGGGCAAAAATGTGGCTTTATTATCACTATTTGATATCAGACCTGATAACGCGAAGACAGTTAAATCAAAATTATCAAATAATGATCCTGTAATCTTTGACAATTTTTCCGACTATGTAAATTCTGAATCATTTAAAGATGTAGAGTTAGTAATAGAAGCTGCTTCTCAAAATGCTCTAACAAGCTATCTTAACCAACTTATTTTATCAAAGAAAGATGTACTGGTAATGAGCGTAGGCGCTTTTGCAAATTCTGAATTTTTTTCTGAAGTTATAAAAAATGTAGATGATAATGATGTAAATATTTATGTTCCATCAGGAGCTATTGCTGGAATAGATGCTCTCAAGAGTGTAAAAGATTCAATAAGTTATGTAACTTTAACTACAACTAAGAATCCAAATTCACTTAAAGACTCCCCGTTTTTTAAAAAAAATAATTTTACAGTAGATTCTATCAAAAAAAGAACATTAATTTTTGAAGGATCAGCTATTGAGGCAGTTCAGAATTTTCCGGCTAATGTAAATGTAGCAGCTTTATTAGGCCTTGCCGGTATAGGTGTCGAAAAAACCAAGGTTAATGTAATTGCAGATCCTTCTCTCCGTATTAATAAACATGAAATTAAGGTAATAGGAAAATTCGGTGAATTAATAGTACGAGTAAAAAATATTCCTAGTTCTACTAATCCGAAAACAAGTTATCTAGCAATATTATCTGTTATAGAATGCCTTCGTTCAATTACTACAAAAGGAATAAAATATGGAACATAAGAAATTAGTTCGACCAAGATACTATATTTGTTGATTTTCTTTGGTTTCAACAACACAATCTTTTGAATATTAAAGATAATGGTCATGTTAAATAATTTAATTGCGATAGTTGTAATTTGTTTCATTATAGTAGGATCATTATGGGGTATAGGTAATCTACTCAATCCGGTCGAAGACAATAGAATGAATTCAGAAGGAATTTTCATAATAGCTGAAAATAATTTATTTAATGTTACAAATCCTACCCTTCTTATTAAAAGAGATGTACCTGAAAAAATTACTATTTTAAATAAAGATTTTGTTAGACATGATTTTATTATAGATGACTTGAATGTTAATACAGGATATCTTTACTCAGGTCAAGATTTTACCACAGCGATTGCCTCAAGAGAATTAGGAGAGTTTGAATATTATTGTTCTTTGCATCCAACTACAATGCGAGGAAAACTCATTATTTCTGAGAATAAATGATTATTTGTCTTCAAATTTCAATCGAGTATTATCGAAAAAGTTAATTCTAGGGAATGAATAATATAATCTTCTATGTTTAACTCCGATTCAGGAAAAAGTAGTAGTAATAAAAAAAAATTCCATAAAATTAATTTGGGAATTAGACAAACTGTACTTGAAAGAGCACGCTATCGTTGTCAAGGGTGTTCAACGAAATTTAATACACAAGTAACTCCATTTTTTGCTCATATTAACGGATCATTAAAAGATAACAGTCCTGCTAATCTTAAAGCTCTTTGCAATAAATGTTATATAAAAACCGGAGAAAACAAAATTAAAGACAATATGATGGGTAAAATTCGGTCATTAATTAGACGAGTTATCTGACAAAATACAAGTTGAAATAAGAATTATTTAGACTACTCTTTTGATGTAAGAAACAATTCTTTATGTTCTTCAGAGCAGAAATGTTCTATTTTGAGAATACCTCTATTAGAATCACCTTCAACATGTGGCCATCCTAAATCAAAAAATTTTTTTCCACAATAACCGCAAATCTTAGGATCCAAGTATAATACTTGTAAAAAAAGAAATAAAATCTTTTATTTTAATAACTAATATATTTCATACTTTCTATAATTTCGGTATGCCTATACTCCTTCAGTTAATTTGTGATGAATGTAAGAAAGTAATTTTAGAAAAAATAGGTGAAAAGAATCTCAACCTAGAACGATTCCCTATCACTAATGAAGAAGCAGAAAAATTAAATAAAGAACACCGCGGACATGAATGCCATATTGAGGCTGTGGAAAAAATAAGTTGAAATATCGTTTCCATTCAAGTATTTTCACTTTATAGAATTATGTAATTAATTTTTTTTCAGAGAAAAGTTATATAGGAAACTTTAAATTCTATGTATTCCCCCATAGTTTCATGTTTAAAGGTAAGACAATAGCCTCTACAATGTTTGGCGTATTTTTATTAACACTTATGGCAACTGGTATCCAAATTCCGACCATCTCAGTATTCGCTCAAGATAGTGAGATCGAATCTGTGAATGCATCTAATACTGGATCAGGTAACACTACTAGCTCTCCAGAATCAGATATTGAATCAGTGAATGCAGTTACCAGTGAAGCATCAAATGCTACAAGCACCGAAGCATCAAATGCTACAGGCACTGAAGCTTCTAATGCTACCAGCGTTGCGAAAGCAGCACAAGCAAAACCTGATGCAGCTACAGTTACAGTAGGTGACTCTTTTGCTCAACAAGGAACAGTGACATCTACACAAGATCCCTTGCCAGGTCATGAAGCGCATCAATTGGCATTAATTTTACCCCCACGAGATGATGGTGCAATATATCAAGGTACATTTACATACACTGCAAGTAAACCAGTTGAAGTTGTGATTTTAGAAAACTTTTCAAATGAAAGTGCAGTCGATCCAGCTTATGGAAGTATTGCTACTGCCCCATTGGGAGAAGGCACAGTCGCAATTAGTTTATTGACTCCACAATATAATAGCCCAATCAATGCAGCTTCTCTTCCCTTTGCAGGAAATGCTCTTGCATTACACACATTGAATGGTGACCCATTTGCTGCTACCTATACAGTTACTGGTGACGTTGAAAAACCTCAAACCTTTAATTTAATAAATCCACCCCCAGTAGCAGAAGCAACCCAAGCAGACGCGGGTGATGGAGACGGTAAAGACGGCGACAATGACGGTAAAGACGGCGACAATGACGGTAAAGACGGCGGCAATGACGGTGATGGCGGCGACAATGACGGTAAAGACGGCGGCAATGACGGTGATGGCGGCGGCAATGACGGT
>DASUZI010000097.1:0-5131 GCA_036376955.1 Nitrososphaeraceae archaeon | reverse complement strand
TTTTATTAATATTTCATTTCTGTGTTGGAAGAGTTTCTTCAGCAATTTCTCCTTTTTTCATATTATCTTTAAAATACACAATAGTCATATGATTAATTGATTATTATTGTGATTTGTTTACTAAAACTTTTGTTAACCAGTAATGAGGATTAACATACACAGTGAAAAGTCTTTGATAGGTAACTTACAAAAGAAATTTTATGTAGTACGTTCTCCTGGTACTATCTCGTATTTAGCTCTTATTACAGCTTCGTTTTAAATTAATTAGAATTAATACAAGACTGAAACTAAGAAGTAATATTAAATTTGTTTGTTTTTAGAGATTCATTATAGATGTTAGTTTTTTAAGTAGGTCATCCATTTCGACTGGTTTTTGAATAAAGTAGTCTTCACTAATTGTTTTACCCAACGCCAATCTTGTTTTTCTAAAATCTTCATTAAATGTTGCAATTACAGTTAAAAAACATATTTTTACTTTAGGATCCATTTCTCTTATTTTTAGATATAATTCGAATCCATCCATATTTGGCATCTTTATATCAAGGATTACTAAATCATAAAAATAGGCTTTGTAGTTATTCAATACTAAAATAGGATCATTAAAGCTATCTACTTTAAAGCCATGATCTTCTAAGATTTTCTGTATTGTATAAGTGATATCAGGTTCATCATCTACTAGTAAAATCTTTTTAGTCATTATTATAACATCATTTTCCTTTAATTACCTTTCTTAAATTATGATTATATAAGCATAATAGTATTAAAAGATTTGAGAGTCATAAATCTAAAAATTTTGACCAAGTTTTGATTCGGTCATGCATATAACGTATTAATATGATTCATCAAGAAATTTAGTTAATTGGGCGTCAGTGAAATTCTGCATGTATAGAGTCTTTTTAATACTCTTCTGTATCTAGCTTTTACAACTTATTTCAAAGTTATTTTTTGGACTAATAGGATATGAATATGTTAGAAATGCATCTGAGAAACAATACAGATAACATTACTAAAATAACCGTCTAATCTTATATTAATATAGACAATATTTATATATTATTTGGAAGCATTATTATTTTTTTAATAAATATATATTTCACAAAATTAGTTTTTGCTTCTTTTGAAAATAAAATACTATCATTGTATTCGGAAAGCAGAAAGAGTATACGTTATTTCATATATAATTGGTTACAATTTTTTATTTCTATGTACAATAGTGTTAAATCAACATGTAGCAATGATTTTTATTTTGAGTTGGATGGAGGTCATGAAATTACATTAATTTAAGAGAACCATGGATTAACTCATTTTTTATCTATTTGTTGTAATATTATAATTATATTCCAAAATAACCATTTCATTAGAAGATAAAAATAAGAATATTGAATACTCCATTTCTTTTTTATGTATATTTCATGAATAGTTTTACAAAATATTTAAATCTCTTTTGTCGATTCTTCTCCTTTGATTGTTGTTTTCTAAATTATTTTCTTTATCGACTTTGTTTCTCATTTGTTGTTGTGGTTGAATATTTAGGTGATTTTGGGAACATTTCTCTTTTAAGAAGATTTTTTTCTATCGACAAAAATCCAGGTCCAGTTATCAATAAACTTATCATTATAGCAAGATATAATAAATCTAGTTCAAACCCATCAATAAACCCTTTTGATAATTTCACTAATAGAATAGCACCTATCATCTGTATTGCCAATAAGCCTGCTGCAATTCTTGTAAAAACACCTAATAAAATAGCCAAACCGCCTATGAATTCTAATAATCCTATTAATATTGCTAAGTCGTGAGGCAAACCCATATTCATAAAAGAACCTTGAGTTTTACCTATGTCAAGGATTTTGGGAAGACCATGTATCATAAAACCTACACCTGCTATCACTCTAAGAGGAAGTGGTGCAAATTCTATTAGTTTAGATTGTAACATGTTACTTTATCAAAATTCTTAATACTTATAGCTTATGGAGTTTGTTAACTGGGTACGGTGAAGTAAAATCTACATCTAGAAAGGGATTTAATTATATTTTTCTGATTGTCATGACAATACTTTACAATGACTGGAACATCTAGCCTGTCATAATTTGAACATGATAAGATTGATTTTAAATATTTTAAAAATTATTTATTATATAATATAAGGTGGCGATAAGTTGTATCAAGATATAATAAATAATATCTAATTTAAGATATAATAAATAATATTTAATTTTTATATCGGATTTAATTCCATAAATCTGGAAAATGTGAATGCAAAGTGTTACTATCTATTTACCAGATAATTAATAAATTACTTGCTAAAGATAATATTATCCGTTAAATAAAATTTTTTATAATCTTCTCCTATCTTTTCATTATGATCCCAATTGTAAATTTTACATTCCTAGTGTTCAATTTAGAATATTATGGTTCTACTACATATTAAGAATGTTGGTAGAAAGTAGAGCCTTATATGTAATATGGTTTTTATCACAAAGTATTTAGCTTTTTATGAATACCGATAAATAATTTAGTATATTATAACATATTACAATTTAAGGAATGAAAAAAGACTATACAAAATTGTTGAATTACAGAACGAGTTAAGAAAAAAGTGATAACTCATGACGATCTCACTAATAATAATATTAGTAATATTTGTAGTATAGATGTTTCATATAAGGATTTTAGTGATTTTTGTTCTGCTGTGATAGTTAATAAAAATACGTTAGAAGTAATTGAAAGTGTAAATGGAAAATGTACTGTTAATTATCATACATTCCAGGGCTTTTGATGTTGATGGAAGGAAAACCTTTGCTAAGAATTATAAGAAAATATTAAAAAACCAATTTGATGTAATCATTATTGATGGTCATGGAATTTTACATCCAAGAGAATGCGGTTGGTTTCCTATGTGGGAATTACGTTTGACAAACCAACAATAGAGTCGCAAAGAATCTATTATGTGAATCGATATTAGAAAATAATTACATAGAATTCAATAAAACTATTTTAGGATTTAGGTTTTAATAAAGAAGGTATCTATATTGTATTGGACATAAAAAATAATTTTGAAATAGTAATTGATATCGTTAAACAACTAATCAAAAAATTTTACTTTATTCCAGAACCACTAAGAATAACATATAAATTCAAAAAAATACAGTAATTTTACATAAATAATCAATTAGTTCAATTTATAGCATTAGCCTAAATAATATATTAATACTGCTATGATGGCGGAATTAATATCAATAGCAGTGAACGAATAAGTTATCTTAACAAAGAAGATAATATTAAGGTTGTTTGTATTAAAAATTATTAAAATATATTTTCAAAACTTGCATACTACTAAGTTAAAAAATCAAATTAAACAAGTATAGAAAAAGTATTTCATCTATTATTCTGTTTATAATAGTTAGTTATTTCCATTCCCATACTTTATAGATAAGATTTCCATCACTATCTACCAATGCCTCATGAACTCCTACTAAATTATTCAAAAACGCTAATTTTCCTGTAGGTGAAGAACTATAGAAGTTGGACCCACAAATTACTTTTGAAGTACCTCTAAGTTTACTAATACCTTGTGCTTTGACAGTCGCGATTTCATCACTCCCTTTAACAGTTACAATATCCTTGCCTTGTACAAAAAAAACACCTCTTGTTGCGGTCGAAATATTTGTGAATGTTCCTATCTCAACAACTTCAATTTCCCTCATTTTACCTTCTACAAAATATGAACTTTCAATTTCAAGTCTTTCCAAATCTAATACTCGTTTAGATGTAATTCTTCCTGTGGCTTCATAAAATAAATCTCCTAACATGTCAGTAATGTGTAAATAATCAATTATATAAACAAAAATATAATATAAGCAAAATTTTAAAAAGACTTAAAGGTGTATTTCTTAGTATGGTAACCTCAAAATATTGAATTTTAAATCGAATTACCTAATAGAATCTATTGAAAAATTTAGAAATAGAAATACATGGATACATAATTATTTTAATATCATCATAATCCAAATCGAATAAATGCAAAGAATACGATAAATCCTTTGACGCGGAACACTACTTCAGCACACGAATCAAGAACATATAGTAAATGTTTGAAATCTTTCTTTTTATTTATTTTTGATTTTTCCTCAAATAATATGAGCGCTAGTTTGATAAAATAAATTTATTAAATTGAATTTATATTTTATAAATTCTCATCTGACATATCATAGGTATGACCAATTACTAGCAATGTTATCATCACCTAACATATAAAGAAATATTCATATACTATTATCATTTACAAATGTAATAAATTTCATCTAATTTGATAATGAAAATTGGTAAGAGTTGTAATATTGATAGAGTTCTGATCTTTATCAAAAGTATTAGCAATAATCAGGTAACGGATAGTTATAACCAGTAAAGCCCGTATAATATGGATAATCTTTTATAAAATATTGACTAGAACTTATTTTATCTCTTTCATATTTGTCTTTTACTCCATTTTCTGTTATTTTTAGCCAAAGTACATTATTAGCATGTTTTAACTTTATTATAGGAATATATATAGTGAATATTTATTATTTTTCTCATTACAACTATAAAGTTTCTGCTCACATGATATAAATCACAGATATCAACATCATAGCTTGTATGAACTGATTCATTTAGTAGATTTAACCAATATCTCTTTTCGTCTGGTAAAATGTATGATGATCAAAAGGCTGGTTACATACTTTTGTATAAGGAAATATAAACTATTTAAAAGACATAAAAAATTAAGAAAGTATAGATTATAGATTATGTCTTTTCTCCAATAAATTTGTTAAATTAGCGATTATGGATGAGGATAAATAAATAGTAATTTGTCAAGACTACTTAAGTCATTATTACTATAAAATTTAGTTAACAAGAGAAAAATGCGGTTCGGATCGAAATATAGATTTCCCTGTATGATTTTGTTAACTTAATTAGAATTTGTTTGAAATAAGAGGAATAGTATAATATGAATAAGATTAATATTTTAAAATAAAATAAAAGGGATTATTTCTTTAAAAATGCTCTACCAACAATTACTCCTACCAAAGTAAAACATCCAATAATTACAGCTACAAATACAGTATCTGCTACTGATGCTAATGGTTCA
>DASUZI010000096.1:0-2572 GCA_036376955.1 Nitrososphaeraceae archaeon | reverse complement strand
TGTATTAATTTTAATTATCATTTAACAAAAAAAATCATTTATTTTTAGCTTAATTTTATAAATTATTTTGATTGATGATATTGTCAAGATAATGAAGATTTAGGATCTGATTTGCAAAAAATATGCCAAAATTAGATATTTGTCAAGAATAGCTTAAAGGTTATTAGGAGGGAGGTTTAATTGCCATACAACAATTATTTCAATTTTTTTGGCTGTATTTGTGATCATAGTCATGTATCATTTCCTTAAAATTATTATATACCAACTTGCACAATATGAAGAGATTCGTGATTTGTTTTTTTTTCTGTGGCATGATATTTGTTTTATCTGATTTTAAATCTAATACTTCTTTTGAATAAATTTTTATCCATTCCTCGATCATAGACTCGTTTATCTCAATATGGAATTGAATTCCTATTGCACTATTTATACGGAAAGCTTGAACATAGATATCTGATTTAGCTAAAATTATTGCAGATTCAGGAAGACGAAAAGTATCTCCATGCCATTGAAAAACTTTATTTTTGAAAGATTTTACTCCGTTGAATATATCTCTACTTCCATTCTCCGTAATCTCAACATTGTACCATCCTATTTCTTTTAGATTTCCAGGATAAACTGTTCCACCAAGAGCTTCAGCAATCAATTGAGAACCAAGACATATTCCCAATGTAGGTATCTGCATATCTACGGCTTTTTTTATTAGTTTTTGCTGATCTTTCAAATAGTCATAATTGTCATAGACTGACATTGGGCCTCCTAAAATAATAATGCCAGAGTAAGAGTTAATATCAGTGGGAATCAAATCTTTCTGAGAATTTAATAACGAGATATTATAGCCATCGGATTCAAATAATCTGGAAAGATTACCTAAATGTTCACATCCTATATTTTGAACAACTAAAATATTTGACAAAGATGAAAATAATTTTCACTCATTCAATATAAAGCTAGATATATGTATAATCTTTGAATTAGTTAATTAAAATTCATATGTAATACAATAAATAAATAAATCAGATATTATAATTATAGATAGACAATCAATTGAGTGAATTATTAAAACAATATATCAAAAACGTCAGTTTAATGAATAAACAAACGGCAAACCAATATTATACTCGATTAATCAGTTTTGAAAAATTTATCGTATCTCATTATAGTAATAAAAATAATAATGTTAACCTTGACAATTTCATACAAGAGGTTAAAGAGAACAAATTTGACGTATACAAAATATTAAGTGATTATTCTATTTATCTATCTGAAAAGATAAACCTTCATACAACAACACTAAAACAACGTGTAGTAACCGTAAAAAATTTTTTAGAATTTCATGATATTGATATAAGTCCTAGAAAATTCAAGATAAAAGTTAAACTTCCAAAAAATATTAAAAGAAATAACAAGGAAGCAATTGACAAAAACGATATTGTTAGTATTTTGAATGGTTGTTCTGATTTCAAATTAAAAACTTATGTCATGTTGTTAGCCGTAACTGGTGCAAGAGCCACAGAAGCACTATCAATACGTGAAAAAGATATCGACTTTGAATCTGATCCTTCAAAAATAAAAATAAGAGGTGAATTTACCAAAACAAAAACAGATAGATATGTTTTCATTACAAAAGAACTCAAAGAACAATTAATCAAATGGTTGGATTTCAAATACAGAAAAAGAAGAATTTGTTATAGGGATCAAAATGGAAAAACTATAACAGAATACAGAACTCCAGAACAAAATCCAAACGAACTAATTTTCTCTTTATATCAGACAGATACTCCAAGACCAGAAACATTGTATAATAACATAGCAATAGTTTTTGCAAAAACACTTGATAGAATTGGATTAAGTTCCAGAGAAGACGGTAGAAATGAAAATAGACGTGAAATAACATTACATTCTTTTAGAAGTTATGTTAAAAGTACAATTTCTGATTTAGGATATTCTGATTATTCTGAATGGTTCATTGGTCATTCTGGTTCTACATATTGGAGAAAAAAGGATAGCGAGAAAGCAGAGCTCTTTAAAAAATAGAACCTTATCTTACTTTTCTAGATATACAACAATTAGAAAGAAAAGGTGCAGATATGCAGACAAAAATTGAAGAATTACAAGAGATAAATCAAATTTTAAGAAATAGGGAACAAATTAGGGAGGAAAAGGAGAGGAAATACAGTTAAAGGTTATCACAAATAGAAGCAAAGTTTAATGAATGGATAGCAACTCAAGATAAACAAAGGAAATTAGATCGTGAAACTGAATTAGAAACAGATCCAGAATTAAAAGATCACAAGTTTGAGAAGATGTTATCTGCAACTAGAGAAACTATCAAGAAAAGATCTGAATTAGGAAAGACAGTAAAAGGTCAACTAAAGAAATAATGATACCATTTATGTGAGATTGAGGTTCATGAACTTTTCCATTAAATTCAGTTACTATATAAATAAAATTATAAATAATATGTAATATATGAAAAAATATGAGCCAATTAAACGGTAATAAGGAAAGTAATCAAGGTAACCCAGATAGTCAAAGTGGTCAAGAAAATACTAATTCTAAAACTACTCAT
>DASUZI010000095.1:0-3191 GCA_036376955.1 Nitrososphaeraceae archaeon | reverse complement strand
TACAAACGAAGATACAGGAGCTTTATCCATAATAAAAAACACAATTGGAGTATTAGCTGATGAAATAGACCAGCAAGGAAACGGAATTAGCAAGGTATGGAAATTAGAGAGATAACTCTAATTTTTTATTAGTTTTTGTTGTCTTTTTCAGAAGTGGCATTTCCGAAGATAAATATTTTTCATAAAAAATTGAATCATTAGAAAGGAACCAAAAATTGGGTCAAATTTGTTTCACATCCCACTGGCCCCATTGAACTCTTGCGTTCCAATCCTATTTTCAATAAGTTTAGATTTTATCTAATTCTGCAGAAGATCTAAGGCGCTTGTTATATTCTGCAAACACATGTCTCGGATATACTTCTTAATGATTTCCTGAATATTTAACGTAGTTAACTAATAATTATATAATTGTAAATATATATACCTATTATTAGATACAAAATGACATCAATACATAATCTAGATCGATCTGTTCACAAAAGAGTTAGAACAAAGTATAGAAATGATTTAAGCAAAGTAATAGCAATTGCCATGATCATTGTGATTGGATTTCTTCTCATTCCTCATGTATTTGCTCAACCACGTTCTACAGATATCATGATGGAGCATATGAGATTTGTTCATTCACAATTGGCAAATAATATCCAAGAAGTAATCCAACTCGTCAAAGCAAATGACACAACCGAAGCTCTGAATTTGCTTGATGGTATGAAAATTAAGATTGACCATATGAATACTATGTTTGATGATCTAGTATGGGAAATGTCCAATAGAGGACATTGATTCTTAAATTCAAAAGTATGTATCCAAATTCTTATTTTACTATATCTTGATAATAAATCTTTTCTTCTTTTTATATTTATTTATCAAAATCAGAAAATCTTCTAGTTTAATTTCTGTTATAATAGATCATGTAATTATTTTTTCATAGCAAAGCAGAAAACTTTATAAAATGAAATATTAATAATTCTTGTTCATCACTATTATAACTTAATTCTTATAGTGAAGTTTCTAATTATTTTAATGACCTTATTATATTTTATATCTAAAATTGCTCATATTATTAATAAATTGTAAACCATCGTTTTATT
Organism: Nitrososphaeraceae archaeon; assembly: GCA_036376955.1. Classification (GTDB taxonomy): domain Archaea; phylum Thermoproteota; class Nitrososphaeria; order Nitrososphaerales; family Nitrososphaeraceae; genus TH1177. The sequence goes on along the minus strand of DASUZI010000095.1, from coordinate 2,100 downwards.
TTTAATTTGTTTCACATTCGGCTAGATTAACTTCAAAAACGTAGTTAATCTCATGAGTTTTAATAATACGTGCTTTTAGTATTAATCCTTTTGATATAACTGGCTTTATTTTTGATTATGGTAATTTATTATTAAATTCAAATAATTTTAAAAGATTATATTTTATGAATTTAGAAACTAAAATCATACAATAATGTTTAATTGGAATTCTGTGTCTGCAATTTTTTCTGCAACTCATATTGCCAGTCAAACATTGAAATGCTATCAGTCAATTTAGTAGAATTTTCTTTAACTATTATATGTCCCATATTTCCATGTTCTTCTTGTAATCCATGACTATGGAACATGTAGTTGCCAGGATATTTCCATTTTGCTTCTACAATTGTTGCATCACCAGGAGCTACTGCAATTGACTGAGCTTGATAAGGTTCATTGGAAAGTAGTCCTGACGGATATACATCAAAAATTGAACTATGTAAATGGATAGAGACAGGTATAGTAATTCCCTCATTAACAATATAGAGTCTGAGTGTATCCCCTTGGTTTATCTCAAGAGGATAATTCATATATTGATAAGCATATCCATTTATAGGATAATAATCAGCAAGGAATTTAGTAACATTTTTTTCATCAGTACTAAATTCACTTGAAACCATGTAATACTCTTTAGCAGGTTTTAATGGCTTGTCTTTAGGATCGATAATTAAAGCTCCATACATTCCCATTCTAATGTGTTCGGAAACTGGGGGGACATGACAATGATACATTAACGCACCGGCGGGTTCTGCGGTTAAATTATATGTATAAGATTTTCCTGGCATTATAAAAGGCGATGCACCATCATTTTTATCATCATGTATTCCGTGAAAGTGCATAGTGTGTGGATACAATCCTTTATTTACAAATAAAATGCTCACGTTTTCTCCTTCGGTAAATCTCAAAGGAGGTCCAGGTACTGTGCCATTAAAAGCCCAGGTTTTAATTTTCTTTCCTGGTGCTATTTCTATTTCAGTATCTTCCAAAACTATTTTTATTTTCTTGGTAGGATTAAATGCTTCTATATCTGTTATATTATTACTGCTGGAATTATTTTGGTTTTCAGCATAAATTTCTTGTTTTTGTAATGCTAGTATCTGACATATTGTTAATAATAAAATGATAGAAACTAGAGAATAAAGTATACAATTATGGGATAGCGATGCTTTCAATTGTATGAATATATTTTAATACTATACCATTTATTAACTATATCTCCTTATATAGTAGGTTCATCAGTTATTTTAATTCTTAATAAAATAATAATAAATAATTTAACTGTATCAATATAGTTTAAAGTAATAGCAAAATTCATAATGTCAAATCTTATTTGTTTTAGAAGGATTAAAAAGTTGGTCAAATTTGTTCACATCCCTTTGTTACAAATACGAAAATGTAGTTAGTATTAGTATTATCACTAATATTTATGGATGGATATTAATTTAGAATATCTAATACATAACAGAAATAGATTCCAAGATAGTTATTCAAAAAGACGCTATGGAATTATTTTTTTATGTTTTTATAACCAATTCCCTTTTATGAGTAAATTGTATACAATATCTATTTATTTTTAATAGTATGATAGATCTAAATGGAAAATGGGAATAAAATAGATGAAAATATCAATGTAGTAGGAATAAAAATTTTAGAACAAAACGGAATTAACGTAAATGAAATAATAAAATTATTAGTTTATAACGCATCTGTAGAATTTACAGCATATTATTATTTTACTAATTTAAGAATGCATTGTACAGGACAAGAAGGAGAGAGCATTAAAGGAGTTATAGAAGACGCGAGACTAGAAGATTTAAGTCATTTTGAATCATGTTTATCAAGGATTTATGAATTGGGAGGAATATTACCTATTGATGCACAAGAGTTCATAAGAATGTCAGGTTGCGAATTCCTCCAATTACCTTCACCTAATAAAACGGAATTAAAAGAAATATTAAAAAAGTGTTTAAAGGCAGAGCAGGGAGCTATAGTAAATTGGAATAGATTATGTAACCTAACTATTGGCAAAGATCCTGCAACATATGACATAGCTAAGGATATTTT
>DASUZI010000094.1:0-5211 GCA_036376955.1 Nitrososphaeraceae archaeon | reverse complement strand
CCCTCGGAAAGTTTCTGCCAATAATAATCCACTTCTTCTTGCGTCTCACAATATACTTGGAATGAAATAGCTTCGTTAAATTTGAATATAGGACCGCCGTTAAGAGCTACAAATTCTTGACCTTCAATTTCAAATTCCACGGTTGCTACAGATCCTGCCTTCCTCCCATGAATCTCGTATCCTTCGTTTCCATATAGGGTAATATCACTTACCTTTGAGTTTTTAAAAATTGAGGTATAAAATTTTGCTGCCTGCTCAGCTTTATCATCGAACCATAAACATGGTGCAATTTTTTGCATATAAGTAATATCATGAATTACAGTTTTATAAGCATGCAAGGGATCAAAAGTATAGCTGATAAAAATAAAGCATGGTTTTGTTGCTTTAAATATACTCAATATTTAGTAATACTAAACCTAATTATATTTGAAATATTTACAATAATAATAATTCATCGAATATAAACTTATAATAGTAATTTTTTAGATAAATCTACAATGAAATGGATATAGGTAATCACTATAATCAAATAGATGAATTTGAATATTCACCAATAGCGGTTCTGAAATAAGAGTCTATTTTATAGATATACTAATACAAATGTATTTAGACTTTATTATTAGAAACGTAATTAATTTATAAATTTAATTAAAATTTAGAGATAATATTTTTGAATAATAAGTTAAGGGGTTTAACAAGGATATGAATATTGATTAGAGAAGTTGCCAGTAATATCTTAATTTTATTTGCAGTATTAAATAAAAATAACTTGAATATTTTAAAAAATCATAGAGACCATAAGAATTTTAATATTTTTTAATTAGTTAACAAGCAAGTTCCAAATAAGCCTTGAAAGATCATCACGAGGACCAAAGACAATATTTGCAACATCTATATCTATACTACTAGCACTAGCTAATATAACAATGCCTTTCTCTTCCGAGGTATTTAATGCTATAAAAGAATTGTAACCATCAGCTGTTTCACCATTATGCTCTACAATTTGTATACCAAAATCAGTAGCTATAATCCATCCTAAACTAACATAGGCGGTATAATTGTTACTGAAAGCCTTTCCTAGTCTCGAATCATGTATTATTATATGTGATTCTTTCATGGCATCATTTATTTTCGTATTAATTAATCCTAGATTAGCTGATGCAAATTTTAACATATCAGCCACAGATGAATGTAATCCACCTGCAGGAGCAATTGGACGTGATGTATTCCAAAAAGGAAGTTCTTGACCGTTTAGATGTCCTATTGCTAATCGAGATTTTTGTACATCTGAAAGAACAATACTTGTATTATTCATTCCTAATACATTTAGAATTCGCTCTTCAACAAGTCGATCATATGACATACCAGATTTTAATGCTAAAATATGACCAAGCAATGAGATACCAAATGTTGAATATTCGAATTTTAAACCTGGTTCTCTTATAAGTGTGGTATTGGAAAGATCTTGATATAGTTGATCAAATGTATAGTTTTTGTCACATTCAATGAAAATGAGTCGTGCTTGTATACTATCCTCATCATCATCAGTTTCATTAAAATTTGAAACACAATGACTCCTAGGAAATTCTGATAATCCCGAAGTATGAGTAGCCAAATTTTCTAAGGTGATTTTTTGTCCATTAAATGTAGGTACTTTAATACTGGTTGGAAGATATTTTTCAATTGGATCGTCTAAATTAACCAGACCACGGTTAACCATATCAGCCAAAAGAATAGTAGTAAATACTTTAGTAATAGATCCAATAGCAAAAATTGTGTCTTTATTAACTGTTACATGATTTGAATTAGACATATTGCCATACCCGTAAAATTGCGTTCCATTTGGATCAATAAGCCCTACAACAATCGCTGCATTAGTTTTATTATTATCTACAAGAGATTGTATGGTTTCTTTTAACTTGTCAGTTATTTTGAAGATTTTTTCTTCCTCTATCTTTTTTTGTACTGAAGGTTTTGGAAAAGAAGTAGTATATTCAGAACTTTGTATAGGCTTTATCGCTGCACTTACTATATGAGTTCCAATTAATATAACTATTACAACTAATAAAAAAAATATCCTTTGTTTACCAATCACGAATAATTTTAAAACAGAATCTAATAAGGATATTTCTGTATTATAAAATACCTTATAGTTAGCGTTATAAAAAGAATAGTGGGCAATTATGAGTATTATCACACTCTATTAGCTAGATAATCTGAATCAAAATATTTACCAGCATCACCAGGTTCTGACGGGCAACATCCGACATCTCCAGATGTAACTGTGTGAATAGAAGAACCTTTGTTAGTCCAAGTTACTGTTTGTCCAATTTTTACTTTAACTTCTTTGGGTACGAAATCCCCTCTCTCATTTATATCAATATAGACAGTTCCATCATTTTTACTTGTGCCTGTAGTAGATTCTGAATTTATTTCTTGAGCATATGAATAAGCAATACTATTAAAAACTAATACCGACAGAACACAAATTGACAGTAATCCTAAAAACATATTACTTCCTTTTTATTTTAACATTTAAAGTTATCAATTTTGAGTAAACAAATTAGAATTACAAAGCTTATTGTATTGTACAGATCAATAGAATAATGGTATTTCTGCAATAAACTCGTTGGGTTGCGAGGCATTTTTGCCTCTAATTAACCTATTTTAAGATAATAAAAAATAAGTTTTGCATTCACCCTAATACTCTTTCATTTGTTTTATTGTTATGAATATAATTTTATAATAAAACTAAATAATAGAAATTTAGAAATATAATTTACTATACGAGAATTAATTAGTATCCTTCCATTTTCTCAAGTGACCTGTATTGGAATCAAGATATACATGCCATTTTTCCACTTTTTGTTTTTTCTCACTTTTTATTTCTATTTCCTCTTCCTTGTTTGATTCAAATGTTTTAGGATCTAGTTCTCCTATCTTTTTTAAAGATCTGTTATGAAGATCATCTACTGGTTTTGCTTCAGAATTATTAGCCATTTCTACTCTACCACCTCATAAAAGACTATTTTTCCATCTGGTAATTTCTCTACAGCATAAACGTCTCCTTCATACTCTACTCGATAAAATTTTTGTTCCTGAAGCCGATTAACATCAATATCAATGAAATCCTTTCCTTTTTCTGTCATTACCTTTACTTCAGAAGTTTTTACAAGATCTGCTTTTTTCTCAGACATACTCTACTATTGATAATAATTTATTTAAGAATTGAAGGTATTTTAATGGTAAAAGAATAATACTAAACCATAGCCTTCTTCAAAATGGTAACTATAAACCAATCATATGGATAGAACTTTACTGATTTCGGAATATGCCTTTAGTGCTGCAAGTAATAGACTTTTCAAAATTATTTAAATCATTGAACAATGTTAATTGTCATTACCTAAGGGAGTTGAATAGCCATGGTTTGTGTTCTATACCTAACAGAATTTAATATTAGTAATTTTTAGATATTTTATCTACAAGCAGAGGGATTTCCTATCAATCTTATCTTAATCTATTTGATTTTGTATAATAAATGGCATCTTTCAAATGTAAAATCTGCAATATGAACTTTGAAGATAAAAGACGTTTAGAAAATCATAAAAAAGTACATGGAAGAAAATCAAAAGTGTCCGAATATGGTAATCCTGAATTTAATATAGACCGTCTAAGAGGATAAAAATAGAAGAAAATGATGAATAATATTCAGTGTGTTGTATTGCACAAATCATTAATAGATTAATAGCATTTGTGAGAATTTATCGTCTGGAGTTGAATAGCCATGGTTTCAGTGTTCAATCAATCTTTGAAAAATTAGCAAGTAAATTATTACTTAGAGTAAATTTGGTATATGTTCTAATTTTATTTCTTTTGAGAAAATGTTCAAATAATATCATAAAAAAGAAATATGAATGGTTCCCTTACATATCAATGATTACATAGTTTCAGTTAAGAAGATCAGAGACTTTATGTTTGGAGATTTGGAAAAAACATTATCACTGGTAAATACTCCAGCTAGGGCTCCAAATTTTCTTCCTGCCTTAGCACTTTGTTGTTATACTGAATATTGGGGACAATTTCTGATTGGTAAAAAAAATAGATTTCATGGTTATAGTCGTAAATGTTTTAATGAATTCTTTAAACGTCTTGGTCCTAGATACGATTATCTTATTAGCTATAATCATAATAACTATGATTATATCAAATGTGACCACAATATAAATAGTGACATAAGGTGTGGGCTAGGACATTCTTATATGGTTGATGAAAATGCAAAAATAGTAATTGAAGGTGATGGAGATTGTGGAATAGAATATGATTCTACAACAAGAACATACACTTTCATTATAAATAAATATTTTGAAGATTTCAAAATTGCAGTAAATAATTTTATATATGGATTAGAATCAGGAAATGAAGATGTATCTAAATTTAGAGATGTAATTGAAAGTAAACCAATGCTTATTTAAATAAAGTAAAAATAAAAATATCACTATATTGACTTTGACTAATGACTACTAAATCAATATATTAATGAAAATGGTCCTAAAAAAATATGGGTCGGTCTGGAGTAATATCGATAGCGGTTCTAAAAGAGCAGTTCAATGTAGTAAATACTATGAACTTGTATTTACTAATTGGTAACGTATTCTCGTCATAGCTGTGTAATTCTATAGATCTTACCTTCACCATTTGATTCTCTCTCTAATGTCAATATATACAAAAATCCATCTGGGCCAGTTTCAATATCTGTTATTCCACCAAAATCGGTTCCAAGAGATATTGCAGACATTTCTTGTTCATTGTCAGCAACAAAGTCAGTCAGTCCAGTTTGACTACTACTCCTAGTATTACTATCAAATTTCATTCCTGTTCTGTCCTCATTAACTTCAAAATAATATAGATATCCATTAGTCAAATCACCAATGTCTCCAACAAAAATGTTGTTGGCATACTTATCTCCAAGCTTTGAAGAATTTAGAAATTCAATATCTGTAATTCCAATGGATGGAAGCCAGCTAAATACAGGATCAGCATATTTAGAATTTGGAAAGTTAACTAATTCATCTTCTGTAATACCACTTTTAGATATTGGTCCCATAACTTGAAGCCATCCACTGTTAAAACCTGGTTTAACCAAATTTACCTCATCATATTCACTAGGTCCATTTTCAGTATCCCATAAAATATTAGTTACAGGATCAAATG
>DASUZI010000093.1:0-12845 GCA_036376955.1 Nitrososphaeraceae archaeon | reverse complement strand
TTCCAAAAGTAGCAGATATTACTGTTCTGCGGTATTTTGAAGAAATTATAATTGAATAAATTTTGAATAAGTATTGCCTCAAAAAAACTATTGAATTTTTTATAATTATCTGAATTCCAATTAGTATTTTAATATTTATGTAATAATATTATCTCCAGGATTTATTTTTTATTGTTATAGCAGCATATATGATTAACCATGTAAAAATAAATGTTGAAATAACATTCATTAACGGTCTATAAAACCACCTAGGATAACCTGGCTTTCGTAGTCTCACATCGATACCATATATCAACCCTGAAAACATAGCTCCTCCTAGATAAAAAATTCCACTTAAAATATCACCATTCAAGGGTAATAGAATGAGGGATTTTATTATAATATAAGGCCTAAACAATCTTAAAGCAATTGTTAAATAATAAATAATCGCAACGATTAAAGGCCTTTGCCAATAAATAGATCCTGTCGCAAAAATACTTCTAATAAAGCTCTTTCTCCATCTTACCTGTTGTTTAACTAAACTTCTTAATGTTGGGGGTACGCCAATTTCTACGTTTACACTTGGACTATATTTTAATTTCCATTGTTTAGGTTTAATTTTTCTTTCGTTTTCTTGCGATGAGTTTTTTTTAATGAATCTATCATCATTAAGTTTTATTTTTTCAGCAAGAATAAATGCTGTTAACCTTCTATCCGTCGCAAATTTAAATTCGATACCTAAAAATTTATCATTTGCCCATTCATGAATATGATCTATGATTGCTTCTCTTCTAAATGCAGAGAGGGATCCAGAACAACAAGTTAATGAGGAAAAAGAACTTTCCATTCCTTTAATAATCCTATATTGTCCATCAAACCAAACATCTTGAATTTTCTCTAACAAATTTCCAGTATTTGCATTACGTACTGTACCATGGCCAGTAATGGCTCCTATTTCATTGTCAGAAACAAATATCTTCATGATATTTTCTACAGCTTCATAAGACATATTACAATCACTATCCATGAAAACATAATATTTTCCATTGGCAATGCTTGTAGCTTTTTCGATAGCATGTTTTTTTCCTAGATTTACAGGAAGATGTATTATTTTTAGTGTGAGAGGATTTTCTTCTCTTAATTTTTCTAAAATATTTGATGTTTTATCAGTACTACCATCATTAACAACTATTATTTCCCTGTTCTTATACGATGAATTTATGCAAGATTTAACACAATATTCTATATTCTCTTCCTCATTTTTAACTGGAATAATTATAGAGATCAGTGGTTCTGTGTCAAGGGATTTATTTTTGATTTCCAGCAACGGATCTTTAAATTTTAAGTAAGATAATAAAAAAATACTGAAGAGAGTAAGAGTAGTAAGAAAACTATACAAACCTATTGTAAAATCAACTATAAATAACATAAAATAAATTTTGATGATTAATATCATACCTATCAATGATAACATAAAATATCTAATAATCCATCTTTTTTTATTCATCTCATGAGATGTGGATGATTTCTTTTGTATGATCATAATTTTATCATTCTTTAAATTTATTACATGCTAGCAATCTTGTAATTTATAAAATATGGTAATAAATATTAAATATATTAGTGGATAATTTTTTATACATTTATCATAAAAAGTTATATAAAGATTCTAAAGTTTATTATTAACTTTATATCGAAAATTCACTATATTTTAATAATAAAACTTATATAATTAATAATAATTATTATATAATAGGAATATTATTGCTAGTAATTCAAAATAAAAAATTTGCCGTTGGTTATATTAATGAGAGAGTTATATATTAAGGATAGTGTCAAATGCCATTAGTTTCTGTCGAATCTCTTTCATATTATTATAACTCACAACCTATATTAGAAAATGTTTCTTTTGATATAGAGGAAGGTGATTTTCTCGGGATTATCGGACCTAATGGAGCAGGTAAAACTACTTTATTTCATTGCATGTTGGGTTTACTTAATTCATATTCTGGAAGAATATCGATTATGAATGAAGATATCAAAAAATCTAAAGAAATGTTCAAAACAATAGGTTACATTCCACAAAAAAAATCTATTGATCAAAAGTTTCCAATTACTGTTCAAGAACTCGTATCCTTATCACTTACAAGAAAGACTCCCAAGAATGTAGTTTTTGAAATTCTAAAACAAGTTAGCTTATATAATATGAAAAATAAAATAATCGGTCAGCTTTCTGGAGGTCAACAACAACGTGTTTTAATAGCAAAAGCACTAGTAAATAAACCAACTATCCTAATGCTCGATGAGCCCACTAATGAATTGGATCAAAAAAGTCAGAATGATTTCTATTTCCTTTTAAAAGAACTTAATGAAAAAAATAAGATTACAATTATATGGACATCTCATGATATGGATGCAGTAAATAAATATGCCAACAAAGTATCATGTATTAATAAAAGAATGTTCTTTCATGGGGATAAACGCGATTTTTTCTCTAGCGAAAATCATCTCAAGAATTATTCAGAGTCAACAATGCAAATTCATATGCATGAACACAATATCTAAAAATACCAACATGATGTGTCTATGTTTGAGGTAGATATTTTTTCATATGGGTTCGTTCAACGTGCATTAATTTCAGGTTTAATAATTGCTATCACATGCTCTATCATTGGAATCTTTCTCGTTCTAAAAAGACAATCATTATTTGGAGATGCTATTTCCCATATGGCATTTGGAGGAATTGCAATAGGTATGTATCTAAACTTCTATCCAATATGGACAGCGATGGGATTTTCTATAGTGGCTGCCTTGGCTATAGCGAAAATTAGACAATCCACAAAACTTCCTTCTGATTCTATGATAGCAGTAATGCTTTCCTTGGGTTTGGGAATAGGAGTTACCTTAGTTAGTTTATCTGACGGGTTTTCTGTTGATATGTTTGGTTTTCTCTTTGGAAGTATTCTATTAGTTAGTCCTGAAGATATATATCCTATAATCATCGTCGCAATAATAGTTGTGTCTATAACTATTGTTTATTATAAAAAATTCGTATATATAGCTTTTAATGAAGATCAAGCTAAAATTAGTGGTATTGAAGTAGAAAAGCTCAATTATATATTTACAATATTGGTAGCTATAACAATAATTGTTTCTATGAAATTGGTTGGAATATTATTAATTTCATCCTTAATAGTGATTCCAAATATAACTGCTCTATTATTTAATAGTGGTTTTAAAAAAACACTTTTAATTTCATTATCTTTGTCTACTTTCTCAGTATTTGCTGGAGTTGTTCTATCTTATTATTATAATTTAGCACCAAGCGGATTAATAGTATTGTTGTCTGCAAGTGGTTTTATTATTGCATTTTTACTAAAATATTCTATTGTAAAATAAATTATAGATGAATAGTATTGTATACTGTATATAGCTCATGGTTGAGAAACCAAATAAAAGAGAAATATATTAGCTTATTGCGGTAATTATCTGTTCAAATGCTTCATAAGGTTGTGCTCCCTGAATTGCTACAGGAGTTGTACCGTTATAAAAGATAAAGGATGGTGTGCTCTGTAAACCAATATTCCTAGCAAATGCATCGTTTTCAAGAACTACTTTAGTATATTTACCAGAATCAACACAATCGGAGAATTTCATGAGATCCGGAACTCTGATATTATTTGCGAATTGTTTTAAATTATCTTTTGTTACCCATCCTGTATTTTCACCTTTTGAGTTTTTAAATAATTCATCATGATACTCCCAATACATTCCTTGTTCTGCTGCACAATAGGATGCGGATGCAGCCAGAGTTGAAGCTTTATCGCTACCATCATTTACAATAAGGTCCTTATACAGAAACTTAGCCTTTCCAGTGTTTACAAAATTCTTAATTATAGAATCTTTAGTTTCTTTGTTAAACTGTGCACAGAAGGGACACTGATAATCAGCAAACTCCACTATAGTTATATTAGCTTGTTCATTTCCAAGTGCAGATGCATTAGCAGCAGACGGACTTAACAATTTATTGAGAAACATCTCGGGATCTAAAGGATCCTGATTAGTATTATTACCCTTAGGAGCAAAATTTAAAAAACCAGCTATAGTACCTACGAACATAATCGCCATTAACGATACACTTGCAATTACTATTTTTTTCCTCATTTGTTTGATATTGTTATAACAAACTTATTAATCATGTGGAACTCCATTTCGGTACAATTAAATTAATCTTATAGGATGTTGGATAATATGGAATTTGGAGGTTTAGGTAGTGTCTCTTATGAATGCATGAGATGTGGAACTAATGTAACAATAGAAGAATTATCTTCATTGCCTGAAATAAAATGTATTTGTGGCTTTCGAGTTTTTAGAAAAGCGAGACAGCCAGTTGTAAAACAGATTAAAGCAATATAATATTATACTTGCAAAATTATTATTCTTATAAGAAAATAAAAAACTAAGTTATTTATACCTTAATTACTACATTACAATATGAAAATAATCTGTCCTGATTGTAAAAAAACAGCTCATCTTGAAGATGATTTTTCATTTGTAAAATGTGATTATTGTTCATTAGATCTTACTTATGGTGAATATGTTAAATATATAGCATATAAAGACGCACGATATAGTGATATATTGAGTGACTATAAAAAAAATAGATAATGCTAGATCATTTTTATTTTTGCACCACTAATGATATATTGAGATGATTAAATATTAGAAGGTCATAACAGAATTTTCTATACTTTCGACCATTTATAAAAAACACGATTCAAATTATTACTTTAAATTCATAAATCAAAATAATTCAATATTAAGAGATATTTGTAACGCTTGATTATTGATTGCTATTCTCTTTGCTTATAATTTGTATTATTCTTGTAAATCTAATGACTAATATTCATATTTAGTTTTACGTGGTTGTGCATATAGTTAATGAAACTCTCAATAGTTATTATAAATTAAAAATATATTAATTTAAAAAATATTATCATTTTTATTATTCTTCTTTATTTTATTAACTAATAATGAGTACAAGTGAAAAAAAGGTTAACGAATTAAGACCTGGAATGAGAGGAGTAAATGTAAAAGTTAGAATAGATAGTATTTCTGAACCTCGATCTGTAAACCTAAGAACAGGAGGACAAGCAAAGGTCGCTGATGCTCAGGTTTCAGACGAAACTGGAGCGATCAAGTTATCTCTATGGGATGACCAAATTAATATGATCGAGGAAGGAGATATGGTAGTGATTGAAAATGGATATACACACGCCTATCGAGGAGAAAATAATCTTAATATTGGTAAATACGGGAAATTACAAAAAATATGACAAATCTTCTAAATTTATTCATAATATAATTTGAATTTTATTTAATGAGCTGTTGAGTTATAAATGGGGTTTTAAATATATTTTGGTGTGGACTCCAGTTTTATAGGAAAAATACCAAGTGGAAATCCAAATCAAATCAATGTTGTTATAGAAATACCAAAAGGGAGTAACATCAAATATGAGGTTAATAAGGACAATGGTTTGTTATTTGTCGACAGAAAATTGTTCACTGCAATGTTTTATCCATGTAACTATGGTTTCATACCTTCCACTTTGGAAGATGATGGCGATCCCGTTGATGTATTGGTGATTGGTGAATTTGCAGTTGCTCCACTTTCTATACTCAAAGCGAATCCTATAGGGATATTATTGACCGAAGACGAAGAAGGACAAGACTCTAAAATTATTGCCATACCAGTTAATAAAATAGACCCAACCTTTTCTTTTATAAAGGATGTTCAGAATATACCAGAGAGTTTAAAAAACCAAATTGAACATTTTTTTACTCACTATAAGGAATTAGAAGGAGGAAAATACGTAAGAATCAAAGGATGGGGGAACAAACAAATGGCAGAAACTAAAATAACTGAAGCTATAGAGAGATATATGAAAACATAACATCTTGCTTTGATTACAATGCTTTGAATTGTTCACTCCATTTCATATAAGCCCTAATCATGTCTATGCTGACACTAGGTTTTCTCATTTTTATAATCTCTTTAAAATCGTTCATAGATATAGAACGAGGATTAGACTGTGCTTCCATCGCTTTTCCACTTTCAAATAATTCATTAACAACCCTTAATTGGGCTGCTTGACAGATGTCTTTAATATCGCTAGCACTGTACCCCTGAACAAGTTTAGATAACTCATCTATCTTTAGTGTTTTATCTTTTTTTAATGGCATAGTATATTGTCTAAATAAATAGTTTCTTGAATCGTTATCGGGCAAAGTAACATAAATTCTCTTCTGAAATCTTCTAAGAAAACCTGCTTCCAAGCTCCAAGGCTTATTTGTAGCACCTATAACATATAATTTTGTATTCTTTGATTTATTGTTTATTCCATCCATCTCAGTTAAGAATTGGTTTTTAACACGTATCTCTCCTCCTACTTCACCATTTCTCGTACCTATTAAAGAATCTATTTCATCGATAAAAAGCAATATCGGAATATTTTCACTTTCGTATAATCTATTAGCCATTCCAAAAAGTTTTGAAACATTTTTCTCAGCTTCACCAAGCCATTTACTCATCATGGCAGCGGCATCAACATTAACAAAATAACCGTCAATTTCAGCAGCTGCGGCTGCAGCTAGTAATGTTTTTCCACATCCAGGTGGTCCATATAGTAATATTCCTTTTGGCCATCCTAATGGGAATAAATCCGATCTTTTTGTAGGATAAACTATAGATTCCCTTATAGCTCTTTTAGCATCGTCAAGACCGATTACTTCATTCCAAGAAATATTAGGTTTTTCTTCCATAATCAAACTACCAAATTCTTCACCAAGTGATTCCTTTGGCTTTCTCATCTCATTCCCAATTTTTCGTTCAGAATTGTCAACATCATTCCTCACAAAAGATTCATCAAACTTTGCTTCTTCAACTTCCAATACGTTTGACATTTGTAATGATTTAATTCTGTTTAAATAAGCATTAGACCTTTCTAAATATATTTTATTTAGTTTGTATTCGGGATAAATTTGGATTAATTTATTTAAAGCCTCAATAGCACGTTGATAAAACTGGATTGCCTTTATTCTTGAACCTTGTGAATCAAGCCTTATAGCTTCAGCAGCATATTTACTTGCACTATTTTCTAATTCCTGTGGAGCTAAAATCATAATTCTAGTCGATATTGTTTAGTTCATAACTGATTTTTAGTATTATGATGTAAATCTTAATTGTTCTAAAAACTAAAAATAATATACCAATAATTTCAACGCTTAGATAACGTGGATTCAGGTAATATTAATTTTAATCCTTGTCTAATGGGAGATTTCTTTGATAAATTGCTTATAATTGGTTAGAAATAATCTGAGATCTTGTCTTGTTTGATTGATTTTTTTATACTGTGGTTATGTAGTGAAGCCCTAACTAGGTTAAGGATTTCCTTATCTTTAGTTTCTTCTACATATATAACATATATCAAAGACTGACTTTTCTCATTTGTTTTTCTTACTACTCGTCCTATTCTTTGTATTAATTGATGCATATTTTTGGTATTTGATACTATTATTGCAATACTTACAGAAGGTATATCAAAGCCTATCTCTAATGTATGGACAGATAACAATACAAAATAAGTTTTTCCCCAAGAATCCAAAATATCTTGTCTTTCTTTTGTCTTTACTTTATTATGAATAACTTTTGAAGGAATTTTATTTTTTTGTAAAATTGCACTTATATTATTTATTGATTCTATTGTTTCACTAAATACCATGATTTTTTCTTTTGGATGATTTTTAACTATATTCACAGATTCGTTTATTTTTGAGTTACTTTCATTTAGTAATTTTTTTCTTTTATGCACACTTGCAAACCATAATTTTGCTAATCTGGCTCTTGGTCCACCTGTTTTTAATAACTTTGAAACTATCAGGGGATTGGAAACTTTGAGTTGTAAAGAAATATCTTTAATGGTGCTAGTTGTCTGATCATATATTCTACGTTCTTCTAAATTTAATTTTACCGGTTTTAATATAACATGTGGTTCACTCAATCTTCCATCATTAACTGCCTCTTTTAACATGTATTTTTTTATTGGGGGAATTAAATTCATAATCTTTGAATATTTTGGATCGTTTTCATCAATTGTTGCTGTTAAACCAAGTATTAGTTTATCGTAATCATCATGAAGTACGTCAAAAATTTTGCTAAATTTTTTGGCAGTTTCACTAATCATGTGCATTTCATCAAGAATAATCATATCTGATTGTCTTATCAAATCGAAATTTTTTATAATGCTTTGATAAGTACTAAAGGTAATTTCTTTAATATTCTTTTTCTCTCCATAATAAACTCCAATTTTTTCTTTTTTTATACCATATTTTATTAGTCTTTTGATATTTTGTTCTATTAAAACTATTCGTGGAACCAAAAAAAGAATTTTAAAGACTTTAAGGGGATTCTGTTCGCTAATTAAAGATGCCATTTTTCTTGCGCATTCAAACGCTATTTCTGTTTTTCCTGTACCAGTACTATAAATAATAGAACCTTTGCCTTTTCTATTTATCCATTCATCAACTGCATTACTCTGATCTTTTTTTAAATCAAAAGGAAATTTTAGATGTATTATTTCAGACAAGAATAATTAAGTAACTAAGAAGGTATTAATAATTTATTAAGTTTATTAATTTTTTTGTATATCAATATAATCCAAAATATTTGAGTTAAGTTTTCTAAATTTATATAGATAATAGAATGTACTTAATAAACATTGTAAATGAAGGTTTTTGTTTTAGAGCTAAAACAAGATGATCCAATTAAATGTACTGCAGCCAAATTGGTAAAGTTTAATTTAATTCAATCAATCAGATTTATACCGAAGGGCACTATAGTTTTAAATCCGCTGTCTAAAATTGCATTATCAAAAACTGACAATAGTATCGCTAAATCACTCTGTGCAATAGATTGTTCTTGGAATTATTTTGATGAAACAATAAAAAAATTTAACATACTTAAAAAAAGAATTAATCGACGTCTCCCTTTACTCTTAGCAGGAAATCCTGTCAATTATGCGAAATTAGGAAAATTAACAACTGCTGAAGCTATCGCAGGCTCTTTATTTATACTCGGTTTTCAGTCAAATGCAGAAGAATTATTGAACAAATTCAAATGGGGTCATACTTTCTTAGACTTGAATATGGAGCTATTAGAATTATACAAAGACCAAGACGACCCGACTGAAATTCTTAAAATAGAAAAAGATTATTTCCCAAACCTATATTAGTTTAAATAGTATTATTAAATTGTGAGCTAGTGTACGAGTGACTCGAAAGAGAGGAAACTCCTCCCTCATAGCAGGCACTCAAATTAGAGATAATTAGCTGGAGACAGCTGGCAACATAACAGAAAAGTATCTAGAGGACTTGATTATCATTCTATGATGGTTAATAACCTGAGACTGTCTTTCCTAGAATGAAACTGATGACCTGAGTGGAGCAAGGCCAAAAAGAGTAACATGTACCTGCACTGGCTCAGGTTGGCCGCTAAGCGAAATCTCGTATAAAACAGAAGGAGGGTTACTGCTAGCACACAATCCTTTCACATAAGGATTCCTACAATAATTATTTATTTAACATTAACAGATTTTGATTTGGTTGATATAGATAATATTGGCAACAACAACAACAATAGACTCAAAAATAAAAGAAAAGATAGAATCTATAACTGAATCTTGCAGACCATATATTAATAAAATATTAAAAGATCTATCAATAAAGAATTTTGAAAATGCCAACATTATCTGTGATTATATTATTGCAGAGCAAATAGAATTTAATATCAAACCTACAACCAAGAATGGCAAGATAAAAGCCCTTGTGTATCTATCTTTTGTTTAAAGAATAATCTTATTCCTTTTTTAAATCTTATTAAGATATATGATAAAAACTCTAATTGCAATAACATCAGACCTTATCCATGAACTAAAACAAAAGATATCTCAAATATCTAGTCTAAATGAAATTGCTAGTATCATTGATGGTTTTACATATGGACAGAAACAGATTGGAGGAAAAAATACAAAGGTTGCATATGGAACGAAAAATGATTTGTTAAATTTTCTAGGAATGGAATAATAACAATGATTCTACTCTCATATACAACCAACAACTCAACCAACTCAACCAAGTCAACCCGTCTGTACACATTACATAATTTTTTATTTATTACAAAATAAAGGAGCTCATCTAATTGACTAAAAATACTAACAATAGTAATTATTTCGATTACATAGAATATTACATGTTGAATGCGTGGTGGGGAAATGATTGGATAACTATAGCATTCTGTAACTTGTGTGGTGTTCTATTTGATCCTGAAACTACTGGAAACTCTACAAATTAAAGAAAGAATATTATGATATTTGTTTTTGTGAACCATGTTTGTTAGAATTAAAGAAAAGAAATGTAATAAAGGAGTGGGAAAAGATAGAATTGTATTGGTCTAGTTTACAAATTCCAGAATTGCAATAATTTTTTTATTTTATTCATTTTCATGTGCTTTTACATATTCTTCGGTTTGAAATCCTTCTTGAGCAAATGCTAATGTTGCATTAGAAATTATAGTAGTTGGAAGAGTTGCATTCATGGTCATGGTTGTGTCATTACCTATGAAATCATTATTATTTCCTTGTGCAGATACATTGTTGATTCCAACGATACCTGTTGCTAAAATAGCAATTATAGTTGCAGTTCCTAGAAATATTTTCATTATAATCTTTCATGAAACATAATTTATAATGATTGAATCTGAAAGACCAGAATTGAAATGAAAAATATTATTTTAAATCTTTTTTAATTTTTTCTAACTCTTCTATTAAAATTCTAGATTGTTCTCTAATTATAATTGACTGTGAATTTTCATATTCTTGAATTGCTTTGATAATACAATCTACTGCTTCCTTATCTGAAACTTCAAATACAAAACCTGATTCTTGTTCATATTTAAATTTCATACGTTTACAATCTGGATCATTGCATATCTCTCTTTGGCAGTTTGTTCTATAGTTTTAGCCCAATCCAGAAGAACATTTGGGCTGATTCCATCTTGTAAATCGTTGAGAGGATTCTGTAATTCTTTTAATCCTTTAACTTACATGATGTTATCAAATTAAATATATCCTTAATTAGTTTGTCTTAAAATTTTTTATTTTATTAGTCTACAAAAAATATATCTGAATCAGCATTCAATCTGTCAAATTCATTATTGAGGCAAAATATTATAAATCAGCAAAAAATTTTTGATGTTTTTAAATAGTTTATTTGATAGAATATAATGAAAAAACATGTCTAATGAATACGTAGGTACAACTGCTGCAACAACAACAGCAGAAACAAAAAACCAAGAAGATGGAGACGAATATGAAGAACAATTTGTAATAGAAGTTAGGACTCAGAAAGGTTCATCTATAAAGGCAGAATCATCATCTTTTAAAAAATTAGATGAATTGTTAGATAAAGCAATTACTACCTACCAAAGATTATCAAAAGAGGAATCTGGAGATGTAGTGGAAAAACAACAATATCAATAAATGAGAAGATAAAATATTTTATTTTAAATATACCAACATCTTATTTCATTTATATACGGTACGGAGATTGTTCGGATCTAAAATAATTTAAATAAATTTTTATTTTAATTTTAGTGATACAAAGTTAGTATCAAATATTTAGAAACAGTATACGGTATCATTTAAAAATAAAATAATATGGTAAGGATAAAAATAATCACCATTCCCTGATATAGTCTAAATAATATGTTATTCTACTATTCTTCGAAGTTCAGATATATTTTTTCATAGATATATTCTTATGCACAAGTCTGTATCAATACTTTCTATATTTTTGATAGCATCGTCATTTATGATATTTGGTAATATTTTTCCAAAAGCAATGGCAATAGAACTAGATGGCATTTATTTTGAAACAGATGAAACGAGAGAGTATGTAAATGAGATGGCTGCTTACGTTGAAGACAGGTATCAACCAGATGCACATGATTATGACAACTATGAAAAATCCCAAAATAGTTACTTTGTAAAGGAAATGAAATGTAACAATATTAATTCTAACTTGAATGGATTAAACGTAAATACCTTACCAGGTTCTACTACTGCTGAAGACATAGGGATTAAGATACTTCAAGGAGATGAAGAATCAAATACATTTGGAAGTGCTTCAAGGAATAATAATGGCAACTTTGACGTTGACTGTATAAATAACTACAATAATCAAGGAGGCCAAGGTCTAGCAGGTCCATTTTCCTATGCTGCAATAACAGAAGGAACAACAAGCCAACAATCAAACAATGCACTAAATAGCCAATCAAATAATTTAATCACTAACCCTACAACAACCCAATCAAGTAATTCAGGAGGAGTAATTCAATCAAGTAACATAGTACCTATTACCTTTTCTTCGTCCCCATCCTCCACATTAGTAAATATACTCCCAGGTAATCCAAACTAACTTACTTTTTTTATTTTTATTATATTTGTGTACATAATAAAAATATACTATAACCTTACATACATATTTTCATATTATAAATGCCCAAAGAAGTATTAAAAATAACCAGAAACTTTGGAAATAACCCAAGATAAAATAGACATTATAAAGAAATAAGGAAATTATTGAAGAAATAAAAAAAGAGGTTTTAGGCACACATAGTAATACACATTTCTCCATTAGATGAGCAAGGAGATTTACATTCTTTAGTTTCTATTAGTTGTTGACTATATAACGCCTTCTTATCATTACCATTATCATCAAATAAGTTTTCCCCTTCTCCATGAGCGTTATCC
>DASUZI010000092.1:0-2033 GCA_036376955.1 Nitrososphaeraceae archaeon | reverse complement strand
ATAATGGCTAAGATTACATGAAATAACAATTTTCATTTATTTAATTATGCATACTAATTATATTATTATTGTTGTTCCAATATCAAGCGACACGGCACTTGTTATTAAATTTAGATAACCTTCATCTATTCTAATTAAACCATTACCCAATCTGTTTATCTAATGGAAGTCTAATACAATAATATCTTCGATGCAACATACAACCATAGTAACTGTATCATTCTTTTATCTATCGCAATTGTAATTGTAATTTTTCAACCTTATAACAAGTAATAGTTATTTCTTAGTTTTTTTTGGCTAGTTTCTTAAAAAGACTAGTAGTATCAATAAGCAATTCCCCTATTTTTATTGAATTTTAAAAATATTATGAATAGTTCATCAAATTCAGCCGGATAAGTCATTGATGTTAACCTTTAACTAATCTCTGAAAATTTTTAATTAATAATTTATACACGTATATCAAAGAATTTGAAATATTTAGGTATTTATTTATTTTTTCGGCGCCTCAAAATTTTTACCAATATATTTATTTATTACAACATTTAATATAAAATTACAAAATGGGTACAAATTGATGGAAACTCCGATAACTCGAACAATGGATTGATGTAGACGTTACGGAGATACACCATCATTTGATAATCTTCTCTAATTAAAAAATAGAAATCTTCAATTTTTTTATTAAAAAGAATTATTTATATATTTTAATCCTTAATAAGGGTCTAATAGATTTACCAAATATAATAAATAATACAAAAACCATATAATTATATCATTACAAAGTTATGTAATGATAATAAGATGGATAAAATCTGGGCCATATCTTTTCCATCTTATTAGATAATGACATTATTTATTTGATATTCTGAAAGGTTTTTCTTAATAATATAACCAATGATATAAAATAATAAATAAATTCAGATGAGAATTCTCATTATAACAGGGTTCCGTAACATAATATTTTAAGTTTTTAATTATTCACATATTTATTAATAATAGCAATTCCAAATCTATATAAAGTATTAAGAGTAATTATGAACATTAATTAGTAGAATCAAAAATACTTTAGTTTGTTATTTCCCTTACATGACTATTAAATTACCTTGATACATTTTACTATACGAATTATTATGAAACAATAGACATTCTTAATTTCTCATTAATTTCGATATCGCAATATCTCTTCAAACCATTCTTCATTGTTGGCAATTCTTTTTAGTACATTTTCCCTCCATTTGGCTTCATCCATGCTAAATATTTTTTTAACAAATAAATCATAATCTTTATCAGTCCAGTCGTTCTCTTGTTTAGTGAAGTTTATTTCAATATTACGCTTTCCAGGAATTTTCAAGACCTGCATAAGAGAGTCTTTCTCTTTTGAATAATTATCTAATAGTCTTTTTATTACATCTTCAAATGTTTCTTTCACTTTCACAATAGATTGGAGTTTTTTATGTGTTTCATCACTGATCTTTACAGATTTAAAAACTAAAGGATATTTCACATTCATTATTATTTTATCTTCCTTTAAAATTTTGTCGATCTTCATAGATGTTATTCCAAGTAGTAATCCATTTTTGTTCTGGGTCTTCTTTGTTTTTTCGACTTATTGACTGCAAGAATAAAACTAATAACTCATCATATTACTAGATTATATTAAATAAGTTATTAGTTGGATTGTGCTGTAGTCGATAAAAATGTGTTGATTATCTTATAGATTTCTTCTGGATATTGATCCATTACTGCATGACCTGCATTTTTGATCTGCACAAGCCAGGCTCCTGCAATATTGATATTATTAATAGAATACATTCTTTTGTTTAAGATTTGTTGTTGAAGATGGTTGTTGTTCAATATTAGTTTGGCATTTTCAGTATTAATTCAAGTACTGTTATACCGCATCTTTTTAGACAGAAATAGATATATAACTCTTAAATTGCATGAAGACATTTAATTTCATGGGTAATCAATACGGTTGGATTATCTTTATTGTAGCTTTTATTTGTTTATCATTATTGATCGCTATCAATTTC
>DASUZI010000091.1:0-7825 GCA_036376955.1 Nitrososphaeraceae archaeon | reverse complement strand
TGCAATTTTTTGTGGATTATACAAGTCCCATACACCACTATTTCTATCTACTTGTGATTGAAATGAACCTATTACTTGTTTTTCTGCTTCGATAAAGTCAGAAGCAATATCTTTTATAGTTTTAATAGTTTGTTCTTGATATTCAGCAATACGTTGTGTATATCTGGGAATCTCTCTTGTGGCTTCGTCAGTTGTTCTTTTTACATTGTGTAAGGTGTTGTCTAGGGTCTTGTTTATTGCATCTTGTTGTTGATTTAATGTGTTATTGTAATCTCTATTTGTTCGTTCACTAAAATTGGTGGTATTAGAGTTATCACTGTTGAATTTAGATCTATCTACGTTTGTTTCATTGATTTTGTCTTCTTTTGTTGACATATTCCACTATACGTTACCAAGGTATATAAGAGAAGGTAAAGATATCCGTGCATAATCATGTTCTGTAGATAAAATCATCTTAATTTTATACAATATGATAAGATATTTTTGTAATTAAAACAACCTGTATTTGGAAATATTATTTTGTAGAGTAATATATGCAACCACTCATATATCTACTTAAAATGTAATAAGAAATGAAGATAAATCTATTAAAAATACTTATTCAACTAACAAAATATTACTATAATTTTCTATTATATAACTAATGAGTTCTCTGTTTCGTTGCATGATTTGTCAATATGTTATATAATATTCTTACTAGCTAGATTTTTCTTATTTCTTAAAAATAAAATATTTTTCAATGCGTGAGAATAAATTTCTATATTTTTCTTAGTCCTATTAAATTAAGGTTATTTTACCTCCAATTTTGAATAAATAGAATTTGTGATTTTTGCATTATAAACAAATAATCGGATTCAATTGTATACTTGTTCGAGATAACATTTTTTTTGTTATTAATACAAGGATATTAGTAATCAAAAGATCCAGTTCTGTCTTTGAAATATTGGATCATTCTTTCGATAAGGCTCTTCTCCAAATGAGAATGCAATCTATGTTTTTAGATATAGAAAAGTACAGGTTTGAGGATAGCATGTACAGCCATCCTTGTAAACTTTATGCTTAACATGTTTGTTAATTTAAGAATGTAAAGTTCTCTGCTACAAACATGTTTAATTAAGAAAGGAAATACCAATTACCGATTTGTGAATTGTTTGATGCAGATCCACTAACAGAAATTCGAACTATCAAACTCGGTAGTACATTTTAAATTAATGCAGATATTTACCTTTAGAGATTTTCGGATCTAGTATTTCTAAACTACTTGGAAATTGTAAATATTTATGATAATTTTCTCATAATCTGTATTTGTTTATTATAAATCAGGATGTCTACCTAGTGTGTATGTATATTTAATAAAAATCCTGACGCATTTGACGAAAACATTGACGTATTTGACGAAAAGTTTATTATTTCTAAAAGATAAATTCAAACATGCCAGTTGGAACAGGAACGACATCAAATCTGGAGTAATTTATGAATGGTTATCAGGAATCCCAAGAGATAAAATTGCTGAAATTTACAATGTTAGTACTGGTGGGGTAAGCAACATAATAAATGAATGGCGTATTAGAATAGGTGGCTATATAGCTGAGGATCTTTAGAGAATTATCATTATCATTAAAAAAAGCCACACTTACACCCCTTCAATGTTCTATGGGATTCAGAGTTGACAAGATTATGCAAAGACTTGGAATAACTGAAGAACAATTCGAATCATTTATGACGGACATATATGACAGATGTCGGAGACTAGAAGTAGGTCCTGACCAAATAGAAAATTACTTAAAGGAGATTATAAAGCTTTCAAAAATTGTTTTTCCATCTGAAATTCCAAATTACCTACAGACTCAAAAAAAGGAAATAGAAAATCTACGAGAAAAAAATGAAAATCTACAACAAGAGATATCAGAATCAAATATTCAAAAGGCTATTATAGAAGGAAAATTAAATTCATTACTTGATAAAAGTAACATATCAAGTGAGGCAATTACATGGTATACAAAGTCTAAACAAGAACTAACGAATGCAAAAATATCAATTAATGATATTTCACTCTTTTCTCAATGTCTTAACATATTGAGAAGCCAAGGATATGATGTAGGCCAAATATTAAGAAAATTTGAAGAGTTCAAAATTATAGACGATTTACAAGATTTCCAGCAGACTACCACAAATATGCATCGAGCTAATCTGGAAAAATTATTGAGTGAAGAAAAGCATCTTCATGGACAAATAAACACACACCGACTAAAAATATCCCAAATTAAACAGCTTGAGAGTATGGGATTCGGTCTAAAAGAATATAAAATTATGTATGATAAAATAAACGAGATTGCAAATGAACATAATCTCGATTATGGAATAACTATAGAAAAATTTCTAAATGATCTGGATAATTATGACGATTATTTGACATTCAAAAAGAGAGTAGAAATATTAAAGCAAGAAACCTCTAGTCTAAATACACAAATATCAAATCAGAAAATGATTATTTATGCTCAGCAAAATATTGGATCTGCATTACAAAATCTTTTGAAAATGGGATTATCAGAAACTGATGTGATAGAAATAAATGCTATAGTATCATCATATGGATTTGATTATTATAATATCAATAAAGATATGCTAAACAAACAGTCACTTATAAAAGATTTATATGCATATAGAAATATAAAACTAGCAATAAGAGAAAATGAGATAAAAAAGAGCCAATTATCTAGTAGAATAACAGAATTAGAAAATCAAAAAGCAAATTTGGAATCTTACTTGAATTTTTTGATTTTGATAATATACAAGTTTGGAGATTTGCAACAATCATTGATAAAAAAAGCATCATTGGAAAAACCTCCTCTGATCTTTATATGTTTACTTTATAATTGTATAATAGATAAAGATAAAAATTTGTCTGTAAAAAACGATGATTCAAACAAAGATCAAGATCAGAATGAAAAGAATGATAACCAAGATCAAAATAATGAAATTGATCAAAAAGAATTTTGACAATGGAAAAAAGTTCGAGGAAATAAAAATATAAAGAAGGCAATCAATAATACAACTCAAATCCTAGTCCAGGTATTTAAGTAGATTTACCTAGGAATTATTATAAAAAAGCATTTAATTATATTTAAATTTAAAAATTAGTTATGGAAACTACAAATATTAAAAAATTTCAAAGTAGAACTAAGAGTGCGATAAGGCTATTAGCTTTTTTAAAATCGAGGAAGGGAAAAGAATTAGAATTAGAAAGAATATTACTTAATTTAATTCCGGCTACACTTCAGGAGCCTGGTAATATTGCATATGTTCCTCATAAATCAGTTGAAAATCCTCAGGTTTTTATGTTTGACGAGCTCTGGATAGATGAAAAAGCAATAGAAGAGCATTTTAAACAACCGCATATGATTAATTTATTAGAGAAATTAAATCCGTTATTAGAAACACCTCTAGAGTTACAAAGATATCATGAAATAATTTTGTAAGGTAAGAAACAAAAAATTATGTGCTAAAAACAATAAAATACTAACAAGGATATCCAATATATTCATGTTTTTTATAATATTGTTAATTTAAAGTAGATTGAACTAATATTCATTTTTAGTATGTTTATTGTTACTATTCCGTAACTACAAAGTGCTTTTGACAACCCACCGTTAAGGTAGACTTAACCTTTACCATTTTTGTATTTTTACAGAAATTTAAATTAAATAATCTATCAATATCACTAGCGATATAGAATTTTACCGCATAAAAAACTTAAAAACCATTATCACAATCTATGATATTGATGACTCTACCTAAAAATTACGGTGGAAGTAAATCGACAATAACAACAAGAAAAAACAAGATTCGGCATTGGAGCCAATTCTCTGAATGTTGGACTGGGACAGGAATCATGATAGGAATCTGGGCAATAACCTTCGGAATTTTAGCAAGTGGAATACTACCATTTTAAGATAAGGTAAAATTCCATTTATCTATTTTTTTTAGGTTTTAATAATACAATTATTAAAATTAAAATTAATATTATTTTATGACTTTAAATTATATCAATAAGATTATAAAATTATAATTTTATGCTAGCGAGATAATCCCTGATCGAGAAACAAATTATGAATCATTCAGCATTATTTTGAATTAAAGGTAGAGTTTTTGGCATATTCCAAACACAAAAAAATATATTTATAGATTTGATAGGTACCGGGACGCAGAGAGAGGAAAAAAATATAACTGTATTGGATTAGCATATGAAAATTCAGAATTGTAATAATAAATTTGTAAATGCTGAAATTTTATTCTAAAATTTGTACTCCATACTTTTTACTAATTTCCAGTAATCTCTTTTTCTCCTCAATAGAGGGTGGTGAATAATTTGAAATATTTCTATTATAATCACCATCAGGTATTTCTGTACCTACTTCTTCAAACATTTTTTCTAGACCAGCAGGTGAAATAATAACAAACATTCTTACAATACTGTTTGTATTATTTTTAAAATTATGGACTACGTTTGGAG
The DNA here is from genome assembly GCA_036376955.1 of Nitrososphaeraceae archaeon. Classification (GTDB taxonomy): domain Archaea; phylum Thermoproteota; class Nitrososphaeria; order Nitrososphaerales; family Nitrososphaeraceae; genus TH1177. The sequence continues at coordinate 3,312 of DASUZI010000091.1, read as the reverse complement.
GAATATTTATCACAGTTCCAGTTTTTGCAGTAACTTTTTGCCCATCAATATTAAAATCAAGTTCTCCCTCTAGAATATAAAATCCCTCAAATTCTCTGGTTTGAATATGTGATGGTGGTCCCCCGCCAGGATATATTCTATCCTCTAATATACTCAATGTTCCATTTGTTTCATTTTTTGATAAATAAATAGAAAGTACATCTCCTATCATGTTCACGTGCTTACCTTTTCCAGGATTTATAATTTGGAACCTATCATTTTCTCTTTCAAACTCTTTTGCCATAACTAATCTTAAATATTTTAATATAATAAACTTTGAAAAATTGTTATTAGGAGTAAACGATAACCACCTACGTTCTATTATTAATAAAATATAAATAATGAGTGTGAACAATCAAAAACTTGATTAATAACTATTTAAAATATTTTCTCTATTTAAAATATTTTCTATTTTGAATAAACAATTTAATTATGATTTTTATTAATTTCCGTTTATTAATAGTATTAAAATAATCAAATTAAAACTAGAAATAACAAACAATATAAATAAAAAGTATAATTATAAATAATATTAATAGTTAGCAAATGTCATGGTAGTAAATAATATATCAATTCTCCTACTTACCGGGCTGGTATTAGGATTAAGTATATTGACCATAAGTAGTATGCGATTTTGGTATGGAAATAAAAAGGCGGAATTGTAGTACACATGGTATAGTAGGATAATTTAAAATTAATAATCATTTTATTTTATATTATTTTATCTCAAACTAAGTTACTAAATCATTTTTAGATTATCTGTAATTACCGAATAAATCATGAAATTGGATCCTAAAACCATTAAATAGTAGCACTTGATGATTTTGGATGCAAATATAAAAAAATTAAATATTTCGGAGTATCATAATTCTAGGTATCGCTCGTTCCTTTCACGAAAAGTCTACAAACAAGGCCATAATTGGAGGGGGTTTCAATGCAGAAAGGAGAAAGAAGTTGATGTCTCTTCTTCCTTCTCTTTTCTTCTTCTTTTGTTACTATTGTTATCATGATATACTGATTAATGCAAAAATAAATAATCTAATTCATAATTATTTTTTTTCTTATTACGCTTTCAGGAATTACAATTATAATACAATTAAATATTAATTAAATATAATACCATAGTAAAATAAAAAAGATAAGAGATTTAGATTGCTAATTCATTTTTATTTTTAGTTCCTATATCATAGGCTTGAATGACTTCAGAAACAAAAATTTTTCCGTCTGAAACAGAGCCGCTAGAGAGCTCATTTAATAATTGTTCAATAATCTTTTCCAGTATAGAATCAGCAACAAGAACTTCGATTTTGGTTCTTGTACCATATTTTGGAGTATACATCATAACTCCTCTTCCAACAGGTATTGGCTTCCATTTTGTTTTACCTCTGCCGCTAATATGATAGAAAGACATTCCACCAACTTCAAACTGTTCAAGTATGTTATTAGTTCTATCAAGCCTTTCATGAGGTATTATTATCTCGATTCTCTTCATATTATCTATTAGTCTTTTTTATATAAAAAACTTGGTTAAATCGCAATTAAATAGTAGTTAAAAACTTTGATAATTATATTATTGCCACAATCGAATTCATGAAACCTTTTTTTATAGATACAACTAAAATCTAGTTAACAAATCCAACCATTCTCCAAATAATTATTTATTATTAAAGGGTATTATTCCAAATAAATAAATACAATTATTGAATTACAAAATTTTATCTTTAATCCAAATATAAGAAAATCTTTTTATAATTTGTGAGATGTAACACGAACAGCAAATACAATTCTATTTAAAATTGAAGGTGAATTTGTTTTAAAATAAGATAGCCTGAATTAATCAAATAATAATATTTAATAGACTAAACTGTTATGAAATTAAATCATAAAAATTCATAAAATAACTTATTCTTAATTTTTAATAGTGTAGTATGGTTGCAAGTAATTACAAATAATTGCTTGTAATCTCATAATATACTAAGTCTTTAAATGAAATGAGACATAAAAAATAACAAGAATAATGTATTCAAACTTAGGTCATAAAGAATATATTCAATTAGTGGTAGCAATAGTTGTTGGATTTGTTTTAGTCATTCAATCTTTCTCTATTCTAACTGTTATTGCTCAAACTAGTCAAAACAACTTAACTTCGGATAATCCATTTCCTAAACTTCATGAAATAAAGATGGCTGCAGTAGAGTTGCCTGATGGCCATACTGCATATAAAATGTTGGAATACAAGATTATTGATAAGCAAAATCAAACAAAGGATATTACATCAAGATATAGCGATCTTCCAACAATACCTGGTCCCACACTAATAATGACTGAAGGGGATAAGGCAAAGTTAACATTAGTTAATGATATTGGTCGTGGAGCAGTGAGTCTTCACACACATGGAGTTCATTATACTATTACAAGTGATGGATCGTTAAAGATGTCAAACAGAGTTTCAGATCAAGGGGCTACCCCCAATGATTCATATACATATATTTGGACTGCTGCAGAGGGAACCAGAGGATCATGGCCTTGGCATGATCATACATTTGGTAAAGGTTCGTCTGGTATGAACATGAATGGTGTAGAAACAAATGGTCTATTTTCTACAGTAATAGTTAATCCTGCTAATGGAAAAGTAGATGCTTTAGTAAATGGAATTCAAAAAGAGGTGAATGTAGAAGATATAAAGAAAGATTTTGTCTTATTTGTAACTGATGATGCATTTTGGGGCGTAGAGATAGATAATAGCAATAACAATAAACACACACCATTATGGGTAAATCCTACACTAGTGGCATCAAAAAATGATTTGGTAAGATTTCACATTCAATCCGTTGGTACAGACTTTCATCATTTTGTTATTGACGGCTTTGAATGGCTGAAACCTGGAACACATGAAACAACTAATTTTGAGAACATAGGGCCACTTGAAAACCATGTATTTACTATTAGTGCTAATAATAGTGCCTCTTATTATGATGAAATGCCTATTCATCTACTTTCAGGAATGAAAGGGAAATTTCAAGTGATTGCAGATGCTAATGCTGCTACTAGTACTTCAAGCATTCCTGGACCATCACCCCAGATGCAAGGTAGTGGTGGTGATAGTAAAGATACGGGTAATAGTACCGGTGTTCCTGCAACATCACCAATAATGTATGGTACTAGTGATAATAATGGAGAGATATCTTTAGTAGGAAGTGACTAAAATGAGACACAATAATAGAAATACAAATAAAAATTTTAATTCAAACCATACAACAACAATAGTATCAT
>DASUZI010000090.1:0-2513 GCA_036376955.1 Nitrososphaeraceae archaeon | reverse complement strand
CAATAACATCTAGGTATTTTATTCAAAATTCAGAACCAATCAAAGCAACAGGTCTCTTATCAATGCTACCATCAAGTTTAACAAATTCACTTTCTGCTGATGAGAACAACGATAGCAAGACAAGCCTAGAAAATATTCCTCCGGAAGAAGTTATTGAGAAAATATCGAATGAATGCTTTAACGGTGATAAACAAAAAGGGAAAAAAGTATATCAAGAAGCAATAAATCTAATTAAAAGTAAAATCTGGTAACAAACATAATTTCAGTCTGGATATGCTAATCCTATAAACCAAATCATATAGTTGGTTAAGGCTATTACAATTAAATTGTCTCTAATTATTAAATAACTTGTAATATAGCAAACTTTATGAAGTCTAATATTGAATGGAATGATGTTTTAAAAAAAGAAGCAAAAGGAATTGATGATGAGGATTTAGGGGAAGTACAAGAAGTTCAAGGCAATTATGTACTAGTAAAAAAAGGGATAATCAACAAAGAACAGTTTTACATTCCAAAAGATCAAGCCGAGAGTTATGATGGCGATGTTTTAAGATTTAAGATAACCCAGGAAGACTTAAATCAATATCAACACGAACCACCATCGATATGGGATTCTGATAGTATTCAAGAAACAACAACTGATGAAAGAGATACTGATGAAGAAAGAATATCATTAACAGAAGAAAAATTAGATGTATCTAAAAAGTATCAAGAAGATCAAGCAACCATTACTAAAAAACTAGTTACAGAAACTAAAACTGTTGAAGTTCCTCTAACAAGAGAAGAAGTAAGTATTAAGAGAAGACCCCCAAGTGGCCAAACAGAAGCACAAAGCCCCATACAATCGCCAAAAGAGATAAAAATACCAGTAAAAAGAGAGGAAGCAGAAGTCATAAAAAAACCATATGTTAAAGAAGAAGTTGCAGTAAAAAAGAAAAAAGTTACCGACAAAAAGAAAGTAACCGAAGATGTAACATCTGAAGAACTAGATACATCAAGTATAGATAAATAATAAGGAAAATAAATAATATGCTTTCTTGATTCTAAAACTAATAAACCAATTTTATTCTACAAATTTATATATATTTTTATAAGTAGATTTATGTAATATATTTTATCTTAATATTTAAAGATAATAGATTATTGTGACGTTTAAACTATGTATTATATCAGCACTTATGACAAAGCGGGAATTAGAGAAAAGAATCAAATCTCTCAAATAGACTTACAAAATGAATACAAGATATGGATAGATTTAGAACAACCTACCTCCGCAGAAATATCTCAAGTTCAAGAGGTATTTCTTATCGATACAAATATTTTAAATCAATATATTACGGGTGTGAAAAAACCACAAATACGGATTCTACAAAATTACATATTCACGTTAGTATTAAGTATAAAGTTTAAAACTCTACAATCAATTGAGACAGAAGCCATCTACATGTTTATTGGTAAAAATTGGTTAATAACAATACATTCTTCTAATATCAATCTAAAAAAAATGACAAGACAAATATTTGAAAATGATAATGGAATAATGGAATCATCAATTAACATTTTATATTATAACATAATAACGAAAATTGTAGACGAATATGAACAGGTACTTACTGCAATAGAAATAGCGATGACAGACTTGGAAGAAAAATCATTGTACAATCCTTCTAAAATGATATTAGTAAATCTAGATGGTTTATCGCGTCAATTACTCATTCTGAGAAGATATTTTTGGAAATTCAGAGAAATTTTCAATTTTTTATTATATTTAGAAAAAGAACCAGATATAGAGAACCAGGCACAAACAAAATATTTAAGAATTATTTATGACAACTTAAATGAATTATTAGATTTGATTGAATCTCATAAGGATACAATTAACTCGATAAGAGACCTCTATATCGCTTATGTGTCTTTGCAAATGAATGATACGGTAAAAACACTAACAATATTTTCTGTTATACTTTTGCCTTTGACGTTTATCACTGGTTTTTATGGAATGAATGGAATAGATTTAAACCATTTCTTTACTGTTCCATCAGGGTTGTTTTTAGTTTTAATAACAATGGGAATAATCCTAGCAGTATTAATCATATTTTTTACAAAAAAACAATGGATATCTCAGAAAGACTATTATAATATTGAAAAAGATGTAAAAAAAGGAAAATTAGATAAAAATAACAATAATTCATAGTATCTATCACACATTTTTTATTACACTAATTTTGCTTATTAATATCAATAATTAAGAGAAAATAAGATGAATAATTGCTATTATTTTTAAAAAAATGAATTCTTAAAGACAGGACAAAAGAAATTGTATGTTATGATAATAATTCTTCTGAATTAGCTAAAAATATTTACTCTTTATGTTCAGTTTATAATATGTTTGGTGTAAACAATAAATTTGTGAGTATCAAAAAAAAAGAATTAAAGATATGAAATTATTATATAATTTAAAGTAAAATCCTATCCAATGCAAGGAAAATGTGATGTTTGCGGTGCCGACAATG
>DASUZI010000089.1:0-2540 GCA_036376955.1 Nitrososphaeraceae archaeon | reverse complement strand
TCAGTTCCTGATGGAGTATCAAAAAAATCTCCGCTATGAATTATGATATCAGGTTTTTCACCTTTGTCAAGATTTATTATTTCATCTATAAATAACCTCCAAGAATTATAAAAATCATCTTCTAATGGTTTGATCTCTTGATTAATAATAGACGATCTAGTTCTTTTTGGTCTCTTTCCAAGATGAGTATCAGAAACATGAATTATTCTCATAGTAGGAACATTCTATTTTGGAGCAAGAAATAATCGATTATTTGATGATAAGCGTTATAACAATTAAAAATCATAATCGTCACGAGTATAGGTTAAGCTATTAGATATTCTCTTTTTTGTATAAAGTAATGTATTTTCTTTTACAAATGTTTCTGATGAATTAAAAACATTTAGAAAAAGAGGAGTGCCTGCAAAAGAAAGAGGGGATACTGGCCCTTGGCTCATAAACGAATATTTTCTTGATGTCGTACTAAATGAATTAGCTGGATCAGTAAATGATTGATATAATTTAAGTGCATTATGATCTGATACTAATTCTTTTAGAGTTATTAAATCGCTTCCTAAAGATAAGCCAAAACCACAAAACATTATCCTTAATTGTTGAAGAATATCTTTATGTACACTTGAAAGTGATGTGCTGATAAACATCCAACCTAATCCAAATTTTCTAGTTGTTCTTACTGCATCCAAAAGAGTAAGTCTTAAATTTTCAAGGTCAGAATTTTCATATTTTTCTCTTCTTGCAAATCTGTGTGCTTCATCAAGTACAACTAATGTGTTTAGTGAAATATTTTGTTGCCAGCTCTTTTCCCCTAAATTAATTAAGCCATACAAAATTCTTTTTAGAATTAAGGCCTGAATGGTTTCATTCCAATAATCTAGCTTTAGATGATGAGCACTTTGTAAAGAGAGATCTACTAACACTAAAGGTTTTTCATTGTTGGTAAATCTTTTTAGTAGAGAATCTACAGTTTGCGCACCTGGTCTATAATGAAATAATTGACAAATTGGTTTCCAAAATCTTTCATATAGATAATTTTCATCTATTTCTGATAGAACTGTATTTAGTCTTGCTCTTGGTTCAGAGGTAGAATATATTAATAACTGAATATTGGGATTGCGCAAAATATTAAGTACTTGATGGAATGACTCGATTTCAACAAGATTAGTAAGACTTATGTGTAATCTATTTTTTATTTCATTTATTAATACGCTAACAGCATCTCTTTTATTTTCTCCTTTAATAGACAAATTTGGAAAAAATGAAGATTCGTATAAGATTTCCTCAAATAATTCCCATCTATCTAAAATTAAATTTCGTATATTGACTATTTCAAATTTCTTTCCTAACGAATTTAAAATTTCCTTAATATTTAGATTAAAGTCTTTTGATTTGCGGTTTAATCCATTAGAATTATCAGATATTATATCTTTAGAAAATTCACCTACTGGGTCAAATACAAAAAGTCCCATTTCTGGATATTTGGAATATGCCATAAGAATCATCTTTGCTAAAGTTGACTTACCAGATCCAGTTGTACCAAAAATTCCTAAATGATATGCTTCTCCCGCACCATCAATTCCATCTCCAAAATGTTTAAACCACATAGGTAATTTAGTCCGTGATCCATATACATATCCTAAATAAAATATTTTATCTAAATGTTTTTCGAGTAACGAATTTAATATAGTATCATTTGTTACATGTATATAAGTTCCTGTAGCAGGTACAGTTCCTAATAAGCTAGTTTCAAAGAAATTTTCATCTTTATTGTTACTAAATACTGCACTACATAATAGTTTTCCAACATGTGTATCCTGAATACCACTTATAGGATTCACTAAACCTCTTTGTCTAGCAACAGATTTTATTGTTGGATCTTCTAGAAGTACATTTTTGAGTTCTATTTCTGTAATTTGTCCTAAAGAATAATGAGATTTAGCTTCTTGTATGTATCTAAAAATCACAAGTTCTCCTATTAGTTTTTTAGTTACGGCATTATGTAATATATTTAAACTTATTTCACTGGTTGATGATGGAGATCCAATAGTACCAATTGGTTCAGTATCAGATAATAGTTGTTTTAATTTTTTATCACAATTCAAATATACGTCATTATTTTTAATATTATTATCATCATTGTTTATATTATTTGCAATCATATCTATCACAATCCACTTTCTGTTCTGTATGAATGCATAATAAAAATGATATTGGTTATACTTTCATCATCTTTTTCAAATTCAGTCATGCTTCTTGTCAAAACCTGTTTATATGCAGGAATCGCAGGTGCAATATGTTTAACCATCCTGTCAGCAAGGTAAAGAGGATAAGGCTCCATAATAGATGGAATGGAACATTGGTTTTTGATCGCTTGCAGTAGTGCATATAATCTATCATTATTATTGGCTATAGAAGACGAAATCTCAATTCTAATAGCTGGAGACCATCTGTAAGGTTTGTAATATATAACATGTAATTCTTTAATCTTCTCAATAACTCTAACCATTAAATCTTCAAGTTCATCATTATCCTTACCATTATCA
>DASUZI010000088.1:0-22597 GCA_036376955.1 Nitrososphaeraceae archaeon | reverse complement strand
ATATGCTTATTTTTACAGTAATCGGTATTTCAGGATTTATTGGTCATGCTATTAGTAATGAATTCAATTTCTATATTTAATTATCTTAGGACTTCCTGTCATGATTGGAGGATTTCTTGGTACAAGTTATTCAAATCGCATTAGTCCAACAAATCTCAAAAAGATTAATAGGGATAGTTTTAGCCACAGTAGCAACAAATTATTCATATCTCAGGTTACAGAACTTAAATCTTATTTATTCATAATTAATTCTAATCAACTCTATAAATTTATAGAATACAAAATATATCCAAGTAATCCAAATCTTGATGAATTATTATTTTCAAGTTATACTAAATCCATATGTATTTCAACTGAACTATTTTCTATCTTCTAAGTTTTGAAATAAATATATACAAGATAGCAATTATTTCAAATCGTCCCATTATCATATTAAAAGATAGAATTAATTTAGAAATTGAATCCATATCTATAGTTGTTATTCCTACAGATAAACCGTTATTAGAAATAGTAGTCGCTGCCTCAAATACAGCATCAATAAAAATAATTTTATTTTCACCTAAATAATAGATACATAATGCAGTTACAACTGTAAATAAAAAATAAAGAATAATAACAAATAATGCCTCTTTAAATGCTTTATCTGAAAGGATATAATATTTGTACTTGTCTAAAGGAACTAACGATTTAATTTGTTTATTGACACTTTTCTCAAATTTTTTAGCTTCATAGTATGATTTAAAAGTTTGCTGAATTCTTTTACGAAATTGTATTGCTGTTGCTGAAATTACAGGAGGGAAATTATTAGTCGTATTTTTATCATTAAAATTTGATATAAATTTTTTATTGTTAATGATTTTTTCAAAGATTAGCATTAGCCTTGCTATTTTTATACCACCAGCCGTCGAAAATGCGGGTCCTCCAATTAGCATTAAAACAATTAGTAATATTTTACCATAGAGAGACAAATTAGATAAAGTAAGAAATTGAAATCCGGTAGTTGTTGAAGCACTAATTACATGAAACACAGAAGAAAGCCAATCATTTTCCGAAAATGAAGGTTCTATTAGTAAAAATAAAAAGATACCTATAGTCAAAATTAAAATAAATACAAAGATTTCCTTAATCTCTTTTGTTGCGTGTACATATTTACTAAAAATACCAAAATGAAATGCAAAAGGCAATGCTGCAATTACCATTCCGCCCATTATTATAATTAACATACTCGAATTTTCTGAATTAAGAATAGTAGATGCAGGTACAAAGCCCCCTGTAGTGAGTGTAGCAAATGATAAAGATATCGAATCTAATATGTTTATTTGACCAAAAACATATAACAATAAAACCATAATTAATGCATATACTACAAAGATAATACTAATAGTAGTAAGTAATTGTTTGAATCTTAATATTCCACTACCCAAGAATTGCTTCATTCCTGCTAATTTAGTTTCTGGATAATACAAAGCCATAACTAAATAAATAAAACTTAACCCACCTACCCATTCTGTGTAGGATCTGTAAAATGAAAAACTATCAGGTAAATTTTCAGGATGTATTATTGTTGAAATACCTGTAGTTGTAAAACCCGATGTGCTTTCTAAGAAAGAACTTGCAAATAGAGAAAATGAATCAATTCCTTCCCAAAACGGATTGATATAAATATATGGTAAACTTCCAAATAAACTTAACAATACAAAGCTTAATACAACAACAATAGATGATTGTTTTAGATTAAGCGGACTTTTTTCCCCTAATGTATTCATAATGTAGCCTGTTAAAGACATTCCCACAAATGCCAAGTAAATCCCAATTGAAGATTGCCATTCTCCTAAAATTGTACCTAGTAAGGCAGGTACAACCATTAGTAAACCAGAAAATTGCAATATAATGGATACATTTGCAAAAATTGGTTTGTAATGCTCTCTTATAATTTTCCTATAACTTCTAAAGGTTTTCTCAATAACTGCTATACGAATTATTTCTGCAAGATATTGCTGTGTTACGGTACCAATAATTTTTTTCCCTTCATCATTATTTGTACTATCAGTAACAGCTAGATGCTTTATTTTGTGAACTCGCATTAATTGAATAGCATGTCTTACTGTAGATGAACTAGGCAGTGTTATTATTGGTGAGCTCATGATTGATTTTAGAGATATTAAATCAGAATCCTCTCCTTTCATAACAACCTTTTCTAAAATATCACTGTCTGTTACAATTCCAACAAATTCTCCATTTAATGATGATGTAACTAGAATAATCTCAACATTTTTAGGTTGTAATATTTTAACTGCTTCAGCAACAGAAGAATTCTCATCTGCAGTGACGAATTGAATATGAATATACGATGACAGAGGACGTTCTAATGGTTCAACCATTAACATTCATCTTCTATAATTAATTATTCTGACTTTACTTTCCAAGTATAAAGATTTGTTTATTGAAAAATAAGAATGTTAAATGTTGATAATTTTAGATATTAACCGGATTTGAAAAGATATAAACTATTCTCAACCGCTAGTAAGTAATATAGTTATATAATAAGGATGAAATCACGGATAAATTTGTTTCATATTTCACTCACACACTCAAACTGGGTTCCAATCTTAGTTAAAATTCAAGAAACGATATTCAAACTAAAATTTTTTTTCTCTTCTCCCTTTCTCAAGCTATCGTTAGTTTTAATAAATATATCCAGAAATATAAAACTAGATTATCATCAAAACAATTAAAAATAAAGCTTTAGCTAGAACCTTTTAATAATTTGTATCGTACTTGTTAAAATAATAATTATTGTTCTCTAATATTTAATATCATGGTTTATTATTTTTTTAATTTATTCAAGAATTACAAAAAGAATTCTAGATTATGAAAAAATTGTTATACAAATACATATAAAAATTTAGACAACTATTTTGGTAAAAATTTTATCTACCAACAAAGAAGACAGAAATTTTTACAGATTTTATTCATGATCTACAACATGTATACAATTTATGATTATATAAAATGTCAAGTTAAGAACTCATTCGTCTTATGAAACTAGATTTCTTGAAATGATAGTTACAACAAATAATTTATTTTAGATTAAACTTTCAAAATTTTTTAGATTTTTTATATACAGTAGTAGAAGTCGTAATTTGTTCTTGATTGAATTTATCTAAATTATAAATATTAATCAAGTTATATACTATCATGTCTAGATATTTGGTTACTATATTTAACTGATCTTGATCTATTCCCTTTGTAGCTGATTTAATTATTGAAAGACCACATTCATGCATTGACTCATAAAGTGATTCTGCTTTCTTTGTGAGATATATTCTGTTGATTCTTCTATCTTTTGGATCAGGTCTCCGTTCAACTAATTCCAGACTTTGCAATTTATCTATCATAGGAATTAGAGAGGGTGCTTCTAATTCCAATTTATCAGCAATTTCTTTTTGAGTTATACCATTAAAAGATATCAGAATGTTAATCACTCTCCATTGACTAAGAGTAAGGCTTACATTTTTTCGTAATTCAAGATCAAAAGCTTTTTGAAATGCTCGGGATGTTCTATATACTTTGTAACCTATACTATTATCAAAGTTATATTGTTTAACCAATAATTTCTCTAATTGTTAAAGCATATAAGAAAATATAAACTTTCTATTTATTTTGATCGATATGATTAGACTTCTTATAATTAGGATAAATATAAATATAATTAAAATAAATAAAGATCTAATGAATATTAATCCCTTGATAGAACATTCAATAAATAGTCTAATAATTCCTTATATTGAAAATTTATCTATAACTATTAAAAAAGCTAAATTAACTAATTACATAAAATTTTAATATTATTATAGATGAAAGAGATGATTCCCAAATTGATAATTTTTGTATACAATGATATATTCAATCTTTCAAAAAGAAAACATAAAAAATTTTATTACATCATTGATTTTATAAAAATAAAAATCACAAGTTATTTCTCTAACAAAATTTGTTTTTACTAAAATTTCATATAGTAACAAATTTTCTACTGGCTTAAATCAATTAGGAGAAACACATTCTTGAAAAAGATTGAGGAAAAAGATAGAGATATCAACCAACAAAAAGCTATTGATACAAAAATATCTCCATATGCTTGGAAAATTTTGTCTTTGCTTGGTATAATCGCTATCATGGTAATGTATGCAGAAACTATGTTAATACCTGCTATTCCTGATATTATAACGGATCTTAATATTTCATTTGGAACATCTTCTTGGATTCTCACAGCATATTTAATTTCAGGAGCAGTAATGACTCCTATTTGTGCAAGTCTATCCGATATATATGGTAAAAAAAAGATCTTACTAATAGTTGTTTTTGTATATTTAATTGGTACCATAATTGCATATTTTGTTTCTGATATAGCGACTTTTATAATTGCTAGAGCAATTCAAGGTATAGGCATTTCAATGTTTCCAATAGCGTTCAGTATGATTAGAGATTGTTTCCCTAGAGAAAAAATATCCATAGGCCAAGGAGTTATTACATCTATGTTTGCTACAGGTGCAGCTGTAGGATTCTCTATTGGTGGGTTAGTTGTCCATAATTATGGATGGCATTTTACTTTTCTAACATTAATCGCACCAACAATTCTTTTTATTTTACTTGTATGGAAATATATAGATATTAGAAAGATTTCGGAATATAAACATCTGAATCACAATATAAATAAAGATAATGCCGAAATTTTATCAACTAAGGTTGACATAAAAGGCGCCTTATCTCTTTCACTATCCATCACTTGTTTTCTATTGGGATTGACTTTATTTGAAAACAATATCTCAGATTCTAAAATACAAAGTATAACAGTAGTATTATTTATAATATCTATATTAGCATTAACCTCATTTATTATAATTGAAAGAAGGACAGATCAACCTCTCGTAAACTTTAAACTCTTCACTAATAAAACTATACTTTCTGCTAATTTAATAATACTACTCATTGGGTTCACTCATTTTATGATTTTTCAGTCTATACCAATATTAGCAAGAAATGCCGAACCTTTAGGTTTTGGTCTCGATGCAGTTGGTACAGGAAATATTCAATTACCATTTGCAATAATTTTTGTATTATTCGGGCCTGCTTCAGGTATCATAATATCAAGAATGGGATCATTGAAACCTATAATTCTGGGAACTATAATCTCTAGTATTAGTTTCTTTTTTATGTTATTTTTTCATTCAGAAGAATATTATATTTCAGTGGCTCTAGCAGTATTTGCTACAGGATTATCATTTACCGCAATAGGTGCGATGAACATAATTATACTCTTTACTCCTTCTAATTATATTGGAACATCAACTGGATTAAGTGTTCTAATACGAATATTAGGAAGCTCCTTAGGACCTGTAATTGCTGCATTATATATGCAGCTTAATCAATCTCATATCGCAATGAATAAATCATTTTTTTATCCATCTGCTTATTCTTTTGATCTTATATTTTTAACCGCTACAATAGCATCTCTGTGTTCTATAGTATTAGCACTTTATTTAAAGAGAATAACAAATGAAAAAATAACTATCGTATATACTTAAATAAATTAACGGGCTTAGTTAACTTGACGAAAGATCTATCGCTGTGAATGTCCTATTCTTGATCTTAGTGAAATTTAGATTTGAAAGAAATAGAACCTCCACTGTTATTTTAATGTACTTTGTATTTGCTGAAAAATTCAATAGATCATTCGTTGTAAGTTCAGTTGAATGCTGTAAGCTGAAATCACCCAACCAAGAATCACAAGAACTATCTGGTCCTCAAAGTACAAAAGGCGATACAGGAACATAATAACCTCTTGGACCAGTAAACCTATTTCAAAGTGGTCAGGTACCAATACTACAGGTTAATTGATTTAGAATGTTTCAAATAGAATATAATTTTGCTGTGCAATGACAAATATTCCTTTAATTAATGTGTATATTGTTAATATATTATGTAAATTATCTAATACACATGACATCTAGTGAAACTCTTAGATGTAAAGATGTGGTATAATTTTCAATAAGGTAGAGGATCTGTATGAACATCAAATAAGTTATGGAAAGATCATGAATATCAATAGACATATTCCTTATAAAATAATGAGTAGTAGTCCTAATATTCATAAATAACAATCCATTTTATTTGGTTTGTTAGTTGTAGAATTTTGATTTTGTAAATTACATATCCAAATCAAATCATTGAATAAAGTACATCTAAAAAATGAAATAAGATTTAACAATTTTTATCCCGTGGTAGTTGGAATTAACTTTTTGTTTATTGAACATTTTATAAATGGTATAATGCTTCATTATTATCCATGCTTATATTATGATAATCAAACTAATTGATAATGTCAAAAGAACAAGAAATAGCAAAATCAATAATTTTACAAGAAATACATCAAATAGATTCTAAGGCTTCCAAAGTTAAAGAAAATGGCTGTGCTGCATGTCATGTCTTATTTACTTTAGTTACTAAAATGCAGATAAGTGAACAAGATGCTTCAGAACTATTATCAGAGATTCTTTCCAAAGATCCAAAACTAAATGATCTCTTTATTGAAATGGTCGAAACTATTCATATGAAACAAAGAATGATGGGCGTTACATTTTCCATTAAAACTAGAGAAGCTAAAGATCGGTATGTTGATTCAAATTTCAAAAACTTTTTAGAAGAGATATCGACTGATTTAGCAAATTATGGTACAGATATACTATTACGTAAATTACTTTTATCATCAATTTCATTACAAATAGCACAAAATATAGGAATAGATTATCATGCTGCTACTGAAGAACTTTATTATTATATTCGCAAAAATGAACAAAATACAGATCAACGTATGATACAATTCATCGACAGTTTTTATGAAAAAATAATAAGAAAAAATAAATAAGAGTTTAGTAGCGATAGTTGTAAACCTGGTAGAAAATTTATTATTTTTATTTATTATTTTATTCAGGATTTACCTATACTACAAGAGAAATGTTTCTAAAATCTTTCTCATCTATATTTGACATATGTAAAGTATGAATGCATGGGTTTTATTAATAAATAAAAAGACATCATATCTTAAAGGCAAGATAGTTGAGACATAATTTTTATATTTTTAATATTATGGATTGTATACAACTCCTATCGCTCTCTGACCTCTCAATTTCTCATTATTTATTTATAGATTGTCAGTGCAAAACAGAGAAGATAGAATTAATACTTAAAAATAGACAAATAAATAAGATTATTGTTTTTGAATGTAAATTAATAAATAATTAATCAACTAAAAATTTCTCAATCCATATTATTGTTTGGATAAATTGTTTTTAGTCAGGAAGGAAAAAGAGCAAAATAACAAAAATAATCGCAGCCAATGTTGTCAGAATTACAAGATTTTTTGTCTTCATAGTATTATTGTACAATTTATAATACAATTTAATCTTTTAACCACTTATGAGAATTTTTTATTTATTATTCTTTCATTTGTTGCTGTTTATTCTCCCTACGTAGAAATGATTAACTGTTATATTTTGCTAACATTATTATAAGTCTTTATCACTCTTTACTATTGAATTTTTCATATTATCAATTCTTTGAATTGATTCATGTTTCGATCATATATTTTAGACCTTTTATGTAATGACAATATTACTATTTGAGATACTAAACCATATGATTTACATTTTTCACAATAGGAAGGACAAAACAGATACCGAAATTAAATTAAATGACTATCTCAAGTTAGTTTTAATTAATAATATTAGGAAAAATGCAATGTTTACAGTCCATGATTCTTTTTTACATTCTTTACAAATTCTTCTAACTTTTTCAAAGTTTGTGGATGCAGATGATGTTCTATACCCTCCGCATCTTTATTTGCAATATCTTCATCTACTCCAATTATTTTTAAAAATTCAGCTAACAAACTATGTCTCTGATGAATATTCATGGCCACATCAATCCCCTGCTGGGTTAGACAAATTCCCCTATACTTTTCATATTTGAGGTATCCAGTTTCATCCAGTCGCTTTACCATTTTAGTTACACTTGGAGAACTTACGTTAAGGTATTGAGAAATATCTATGGTTGTAGCATAACCTTTTTGCTCTACTAATTCATAAATGACCTCCAGGTAGTCTTCCATTCTATCTGTTCGATCTTCGTTTTCTTTCTTGCCGGTATGAGCATCACGAATCGATTCAAGACGATTGATATCTCCATCAGAATCACCTTTCAACTTTCTTAGCAATTTTATTTACACCCTTATGTATATTTTAGTTCCTAACAATTAGTTAAGATGGTATCAGCAATGATGTTGCATACATTATTGCCATTCCTACCGTAAATCCTGCAATCATAGGTGTACTTAACATAGCCTTTCTTGGTTCACTAGTATTTGATGACATCCAAGAAGTGATGGAATATACTACTTGAAATATTGCACCAGCACCTATCGACAAAAATATTATTGCAGCAATAGGGGAATAAAGAAACCCTCCAATCCATGCTCCTACTATTGTTGGAATACCAGCGATCAAACCCATTACTATCAGCTTTCGTATTGTGACTTTGCCACCGCTTTTGGCAATTGGTGCTACTATTGCCAATCCTTCAGTAGTGTTATGTAATGTAAATCCAACTATTAGAAAAGTACTTAGGGCTACTTCTCCTAATAGAACAGCAGCACCTATTGCCAAACCTTCTCCAAAGTTATGTAATCCAATTCCTATTGCAATCATCATTGCTATAGCGAAAGGTTTTGCTAATTGTTGTTGCTGTTGTTTTTGAGGAATCTTTGTTGTGGAAGAAGGAGAAGAAGAATATGTTACCAAGTTAGATTTAGATGTATTGTCATCAGATTTCATTTTTGCTCGTTCGACAAGTTTTTCAGATGTGTATAGCAATACTAAGAAGGTAATGATTGTAATCATAGCAATCAACACTTGACCATTAAAAGCTCCTGCGATATTTTGTCCTACAATTCCATTGCTTTCTACTAGTGCATCTATTCCCAAGAAGACAAGCAATCCCGCAGTAAGACTAAGGAAGAATTTGTACTTGTTCATGCTAAGTCTTTTTATGAACGGAAACCAGAGAAGACCTATAAGAACGGGTATAACTCCTACATATATACCAATAATTGCAAAGTATGATGCTTGTTCAACATTTGGAGTTGGTGCTAAAGCAGCGGCCTCAACACTCTTGCTAAACCGTGTACCATCAGAAGTAGTTATTCCAACTTCATAGGGTACGCCTGCAATCCAAGAAAAAGGTACTATAACCTTTGCTTCTGCCAGTCTTGACAATGTTTTACTTGGTTCTATTCCAGCTGGGATCATTCTATCATTAATGTCAGCTTGTGCAACGTCTACTCCCTCTGGACCTGTATTACGGATAAATGCTACGATTTTATCATTTTGGAATTCTATCTTTTCTATTGTGATTTCAGGCAAAGGTATTCCTATGTTTAATATCGACATACCAGGACCAAGAAGAAATACAAGCATTCCAGACAATACTATTAAAGGAATTAATGCAATAACAGTCATTTTTTTTCGACTTGTCTTCCTGTTATTCCTATTCTCATCAAACTCCATTTCTATTAACTACCTCCTTGTGAAGATTCTCCATAACTAACAATTGTAGATTGAGAATCTTTTGTTTTAGTTTGAGTAGTAAAAGTATTGTTACTTATCTCAGACGGATAGACAGCTCTTTCACCTTTAGTGAATGCTGTCACATCTGGCTCAGATTGATCTTCTTTAACCAAGAACAAGCCAGTCCATCCTTTCTCTGCAAATTCTGTCTTGTGAGCATGGAACATATAAGGACCGGGATATTTGTAGGAGAATTCTAGTATTCCTCTTTCACCCTGACTAAATGTTACTGTATCTGTATACTCAGTAGGGGTCAAGCTGGTTCCAGTTCTATAGAACTGAAATAGATTTGCATGCAAATGAAAATTGTTTATTTGATCAAATTCTAATATATTAACCAAATATACTCGTATCAATTTGTTCTTTTCAATTTGAATAGGATGATGCATGTAATAATTTGGAATTCCATTTACTGTATAAAAATTATTTTCACCATCAAAATCATTATCGTATCCATTCATCATCATAACCATTTCGTCTGCCGGAGGTCTTGGTGTTTTTGGATCAACAATATAAACACCATAAAGACCCTTCGATATGTGTTCTTCTAAAGGCTGCATATGACAATGATAAAGAAAAAGACCAAATGGTTCAGCTGTAAATTCATAAGTGAAGCTTCCACCTGGAGCAATAATTTCAAATACTCCATCCATTTGAGATTGATGGATGCCATGGAAATGCATAGTATGAGGTTTTGATCCATTATTTATGAACTTGATTTTAACTAGATCACCTTCGGTTGCTCTAATTGTTGGACCTGGAATTGTTCCATTAAACGTCCATGCATCCATAAATACACCTGGTGATACTTCAAGATTCTTGTCTTGAGCTATTATAGTAAAATCTCGTAAAGTTGTTCCGTTGTCTGTTGTTGATACTCTACCATAGTTGAACTCTCTTAGATATTTCATTGGATCTATAGTCAGATCAGTTCTTTCATCTGCATTGATTGAATCTAAAACATCACCTGTAGTTCTAATTGTATTGTATCCAGTACCATGTCCTCCAGTAACTACTGTGGTTTTTTCGCCCTCCTTTGAAAAGGCATTATTATTCTGAGCAATGACTGAAATTCCACTAAGAAAAGAAATAACAAAAGATATAGTTAGAATACTGGTTAAAAATATCGAAACTAATATTATTTTCGATCTTGACATATGAATAGTAATTGTTAGTCTAGATAATAAATGTTAGCCTACTCTAAAATTATTAATAAACTCAAATATTTTATTCTAAGATATTAAATCTATTTGTATCACCTTTGAACTATAACAAATATTATAATTATTAATTATTATTAAAAATTCGTGCCAGTTGAAATGTATTTCAACTGAACTAAATCAATTTTATAATTTTTTAATAAAAATTGAGCCGTTTCATCTGGTTTTAATCTATCTCATAGTATTCCAAATGTTATGCCTAAAACTATCCATAATATTGTAATAGTTAATATGCTCATTATTCTAAATCTATTTAGTTTATCCATAGGGACATCAGGATCTTTTACTGTCTGTCGGTTAGCAGGATATTTGATGGCAGGCACAAAAATCAACATTCTTTTATTCTACCTTCTCTTGTCATAAGCTACCATAATATCTACTTGCGAAAACCATCATAGTGGGTGTTAAAGTAGGCAAATCTATAACACCCACTTTTCAACACCTATTTAAACATCAGATGAATCAGCAGATATATTTTACAAATATTAATTATCTTTCTGGAAATTTTGCTAATTAATAATCTAATATAATACTAATTTTACATTAACTATCTGACTACTGTAGTTGAGTGCTGGCAGTAGGACTCGAACCTTCATCCATCAACTGTGGATTTCCAGTATTAAAATATTCAATTATTTAAAAAATTTTCACCTTTACCAATATATTTCTGTTCATATTAACATCAATAATTTATATTCATCTTCTTTTTGAAGGTGAAAAAGTAATTAAACTTTAATCAAGTTCGTGTAACTACATTGAATTGACTCTTTCAATATCTAGGTATTATCTTAATGGTACTATATTACAATAACAATTGTATAAAACATTCTATTTGCTCAAACACTTATCATTTCGATATAAATTTTTCTGTTCTTACATATGTTACATTCACTAATTTTCAAGTCATTTTTTACAATAGTTGCAAACCACCAGCATAATCACATAGGATAAACCTACAATTATTTTTTATTATAATAATCTTTGTTTAAATTAATAGTTTTATATGTAAACATATACCATTATTATCAATTTAGAATATAAATTTCTGTTAACTTTATTAATTGATTTAAATTTTATGATTAAAGATCAACTATTAATACCGTAGATTTTGTGGCATAAAGTTTGAGATATTTACATTAAAGTTAAAATATTATTATTTTGATATTTGATATATTATAAATGATACACAGGTTTATAAATATTGCAAAGAGATAGAGTTTATCTTATAATTGACATATTAACTAAATTAATTGAGTATGGAGAACTTAATCAATCATCTCTATTATTGTATTGTAGACTAAATTTAACTAAGCATAAAGAAATACTTGATGAATTAGAGAAAAATAGTTTTATTGTAAAAAAGGATTCCTATTTAGGAAAAAAAATGATGATTTCATATTCAATTACTTCTCAAGGAATAGAATTTTATAAGAAAATTTTAGAGCCCTATGAGAAATTCTTTCCACGAAAATAATTTTGTTATATAAATAAATCTTATGATTATAAATTTGGTAAAATAATTGATAAAATAATATTATCTTACGTTATTTATTTATTAATATCATCTTTATCGATATCAAATTTAAATTTATTAGTAATATATTGTTCTACCGCATCTTTTTCTTTCTTGTATAATTCATATTTTTTATGCCATATACTTATTTGCTTATATTGAAGGATTCCAGTAACAAAAAGAATAGAAGATATTATTATCACAGATGTCAATAATACAACTAATCCAAATCCAAATTCTCTTTCTGCTTCTACAATTTTAAAAAAGGATTGATGAGTCAAGAGATATAGTACTAGTGAAATAGCAATGGGAGTAAGAATAATTGAAGAAATTGAAACCCCTATAAAGAATCTTCTAATTTTGGTTATCTGTTCGATAAAACTATCTATCATAATGAGTATGTTGTTTCTTGCGGCGTTGATAATTGTATTATCATTGTTAATATTCATTATTTATATGCCTCTGCATGACTTTTGACTATTATTTTACCAGTCATCTCCGGATGAATACTGCAATAATAATCAAAAGTTCCGGTCTTATTTGCTGTAAATGTAACTGTTTGGCTTTGAAAATATCCTAAATCTTTTGAATGTACATCAAATTCATCTATATTTATATTATGTTTAGAATGTGTTTCTGAATCTTCATTAATAAGATGAAGTGATAATGTGTTGCCTTGATTAAGTGTAATTGGTGGACCATGTCCAAATCTATTACTTCCTGCTCCACTATTTAATATCTTGGCAGTTCCTGTTGATTGACCAGTATATGCATATCCTTCAGTTGGCAAATAAGTTGCTTTCATAAAAAAGTTTCGAGCAGGAGATAAAAGAAAATTTCCATTAGAAGATTTTAAAGAATTAATACCACCATAAATAATTAAACTAATAACGGTAAGTGATATTCCAATTACTATAAGGTTCTTTGGAGTTATCCTATTCTTATTATTTTTTTTCTTTTTCTGATTAATGAGTTTTTTTCCCATAAAAAATTACAGAAGGTTTGATATTTAAAGAATAGTTAACTAAGTTATTTAATAGTTTCAATAATTTGTTAACAAAACTATTGTTAAAATACTAGCTGTGTTAGTTACTATTTTTTTGTTGTTATAAGTCATCTAATAAACAAATTAAATTGTATAATATTCTAAATAAACTGGTTCCATCTCTTGAATGAACTCTTACAATTTCCTTTACAAGAGAGGTAACAAAATTCTCAAAGTTCAACTATTCTATGATCAGGAACTAGACTTAAGGTATGATCTAGCTATAGTCTCAAATACACTATATTTGCTATTTTCCATTAAAACAACTAATGAAGAACTTCCTCTACACCTAGTGAAACACCCTATTAATTTGATTACATCTGTATACCATTATTTTCCTAAGTTTATGAATAATGGGATTTATTTAAGAGGTTCAATGGGTATTGGAGTATTTTATAAGGAGCAAGGTAAAAAATTTGATAGCTGTAGGTCCAACGGTTGATGAGGTAGCTGAGAACTAGAAGTCATCTAATGGATAGGAATAACTACCAATCCAAGTTTATCTCTACTAATTTAAGGACCTGATCTAAAAGTATTACGATATGACTTTTTTGTGAAATATGATACCAAAAAATTTGGATATGAGAAAAATTTATGGTATTACAATTGGACTAAAACTGTTTCTGAGTCAGATATTTTCGTATTGAAACAAGAACTAGATTTCAGAAAATATCAGAAAGAGAATACCCCCTATGAAGTTGACTTAAAATATAAAAATACTTTAGACTTTTACAATTTTTAAGAATAGAACTTTATGGGAAAATAATAAACTTTTTTTGGTCATAAATATCATAGTACTATTCTTATCTATAAAAAATATTCTATATTATCCAAGATATAAAAATACAAAAATTTAAAATGAAATGATACTATGAAACCTTAACAAGTTTGACAATTAAATTAACTACAAATATCTCTAAATTCGTCCCCAATTAAACCATTTATCCAATTAAAGATCTACATCAATCTGCAAAATCTTATCTTTTAGACCAAAAAGATACAGTCCTAAGATTCCCATAATGTAAATATTATTATGAAAACAGTGGATATTTAGTAATTCATATTTTCCTCTAATCTTCGACCACTAATATGCTATTTACAATTGAATTGTATAATGATTGACAGTCATAGAATTAATTAATAAATATTGTTGAGAATTTCTGAAAATTTTTAATTACTTTATTACTATATAATATATTATGAATAAATCATTTTTTGCAATATTATATAAAGGAGACGGTCATGATTACACTTAAAGATGCTAAAAAGGTCATTTCTGCAGCTGAGAAAAAGGCAATTGAAATTGGCCAACCTATGAATATTGCAGTAGTAGACAGTGGTGGTAATCTAATAGCTCATGAACGTATGGATGGTGCTTGGATTGGAAGTATTGATATTTCTATTAAAAAAGCCTTTACGTCACGTGCATTTGATATTTCTACAAAAGATTTAGCAATTCAAAGTCAGCCTGGTGGCCAGTTTTATGGAATACATGTTTCTAACAATGGTAAGGTGATAATTTTTGCAGGAGATATTCCACTCAAAAGAGAACGTCAAGTAATTGGAGCTATTTGAGTTAGTGGGGGCTCTGGTGAACAAGATCATTTGGTCGCTTAAGCAGGTGCTGCAGAATTTTAATTTTAAGTACTTTAGAAGTGAACATATTGCAAAATTTTGCTAATGAAGCTGTATAAAAATATGCTCAAGCGTAAATTTGGTTGGACTGATGTCAAAGTCCCAATAATTGGACAAGGGACATGGATGATTGAAGGAGATAATAAGGATACTGAAGCAAGAGCGATAGAAACTTTGAAACTAGGATTGGATTTTGAGATGACTCATATTGACACAGCAGAAATGTATGGTAATGGCCATACAGAAGAATTGGTAGCACAAGCCCTTTCAGGACGACGTCGTGATGAAGTATTTTTGGTTAGCAAAGTTCTACCTTCCAACGCCTCTTATGAAGGTACTTTAAAGGCTTGTAAAAGAAGCTTGAAACGCCTCAAGACTAACTGGCTTGACCTATATCTTCTACATTGGCCTAGTAGTTATTATCCTATCACTGAGACAATGCGTGCTATGGAAAAGCTTGTATCAGATGGTCTTATTAGATTAATTGGTGTCAGCAATTTTGACATTGAAGAACTAAAGGAGGCTGAGAATGCACTCAAGAATGAACGTATGGCATGCAACCAAGTCCTATATCATTTAGGTAATAGAGGAATCGAGCGACGTCTGTTACCATATTGCACAAAGAAAGGAATCGCTGTTGTTGGATATGCACCATTTGGACACGGAGATTTTCCTTCACCGCAAACTCCAGGAGGACGAATATTAGAAGAGATTGCAAGACGACATAATTGCACTGCCAGACAGATTGCACTTAATTTTCTCACTCGCCATGATTATGTTTTTACTATTCCTAAGACTACCAGACCAGAACGAGTAAAAGAAAATAGTGAAGGTGTGGGCTGGAAGCTGACTGATGATGATATTATGGCAATCGACAAGGCATTTCCAGCACCTACAAATAATACACCACTAGAGATAATTTAGATAAAAGTAAAAACTATTATAAACAGAGAATATATTTTTAAAATATATATGTTATTTTAAATAGAATTTAAAATGCATTAATACAATGAGATAAAGTTTTGTTGTCGACTAATATATGTGACTTATATGAAGACAGTAGTATACACATGACCATTTAAGGTTGCAGTAGAGGACGTTCCTAGGTCAAAGATTCAAAATCCTAACGATGCAATTATAGAAATTACTACTACTGCAATATGTAGCTCAGCTCTAAACATGTATGAAGGTAGAACAGGAGCCAATTATCTTTGGTCATAAGAATTTAGGTCTGTAAAAAAATTGGTTCCGGAAGTACCTATATAAAAGTTGGTGACAGGGTAGCAATGCCTTTCAATATTGGTTATTGCCATTATCGAAACTGTGAAGAACAATATACGGGATTCTGTACAAATGTAAACCCAGACTCTGCAGGAGGTGCATATGGTTATTTAGAAATGAGACCAGACCATACATGGAAGGACAGGGCAGAATATTTACGTGTTCCTTATGCTGATTTTAATGTACTATAATTATCTAATACTGATAATTTGCATGAGAAAGATCTTGTTTTACTTACAGATATATTTCCTACTAGATGGGGTGGTGTTGTACAGTCAGGTTTCAAACCAGGAGAAACAATAGTAATATTTGGTCCTGGTCCAGTAGGGTTAATGGTTTGCTTACAGTGCTAAATTGCAAAAAGCATCCAAATACTATTATTGATATAATGAAAGATGTTTACTTTCTTTTATTTTGTAATAATATCTTTATATTTTATAAAGACCATACTATGTATAAGAATAAAAATGGAATCCACTTTAGCAAGAAAAAGTAAGACAGATATCGATATAGGACTTTCTGAAGATTCTCTTAATGGAGTAATACAAATTCTAAATAATGTATTGTGTGATGAATATGTGCTTTATACAAAGACTAGAAACTATCATTGGAATGTAATAGGCCCTCATTTCCATGATAGGCATGAATTCTTTCAGGAACAGTATGAAATACTTGATGAAATTATTGATGAAGTAGCAGAGCGATCTCGTAATCTTAATGGAAGATCGTTGGGTACTCTTCAAGAATTTTTAGAACATTCTAGAATAAAAGAATCACCTAATGACTATCCAAATGATATGAAAATGATATCTAATCTTCTATCCGACCATGAACAAATTATTAAAATATTAAGAAAAAATGCAGACGAATGCGAAGAGCAATATCATGATATGGGAACAAATGATTTTCTAATAGGCATTATGGAAAAACATGAAAAAATGGCATGGATGTTAAGAGCTCATCTTGACCAAGCTTAACCTTTATTTTTTTGACCGGAAAAACATTCTTCGTAAATAAATTTTTGATGTTTATTGATAAAAAAATTTAAAAATTTTAAAAATCCCATATGAATGATTAACTATTTAAAATATAATTAAATTGATTAAGTATCTTTTTTAAAAATTCATTTTTATTTTTATATTAATATTCAAATGATTTGTTACTATTATTATTAATAAAAAATATCTAATAAATATGTTATGTGTATAAAAGATATATAATGGATTTATAGTTTTTTGATATTTTATAGATATGTTAATGCCAATGAAACAATTTGTATATGAGATACCACGAGATATACTAGATCCAAAAGCAACAAGTATTCTTCAAAATGTAATTGACAAAAATTTGGTGAAATAAAATATGAGTCACTACATGTTTGAAACTTTCAACTGTAAGAGAATAACAGCATTTCATAAGATAAAAATAGAAAGAATTTATTTTCTTCAAAAAAATCAAAATTGTACAATTTAGTTAGAAAATAGATTCTTTATAATACAAAGAGTATGCAAGAAAATGAGAAGAGCTAAAATAGTTCATGATAATCTTAATGCGGGAGGTGGCAGCGAACGTTTGGCTTTTGCAACAATAGAACTGCTAAATAAGATGAATTTTGTTGTTGATTTAGCAACACTACAAAAGCCAAATTTAGTGGAGATAGAAAACGATTTTGGAAATGATACATCGAATTTATGGCAATTTAATCAAATCGAAATCCTAGATATGTATTCTTTGTTAGGCATAGAGGATTGCTGGGGAAATGAAATAAAAAATAAGAATATTAAAGGCGTTGATGATAAAATTAATAATAATGTAAATGAAGTATTTAATGATGAAAATTATGATTTAATTATCAATACCCACGCAGATTTATTCCCTTATTATAAAATGAACGGAGAAAGGAAAAAAGTTTCTGATAATGAGAATAAAAAGAATAGCAAAATATACATGAAATCTAAACGTCCTATTAAAGTAACTTATTGCCACTATCCTCTAGTTCATCAATTGATAATGAGAAAAGATTATTCATTTTTAGAAAAATTCTTTGAATCATTCAATGAGTTTCCTCAAAAAATAAAAGATATGATTGCTCTTAAGGTATTTGAAAAATATAATCAAATGATGAATAATACCTTTATTATTACTAATTCAAAATTTAGTAAACAGGCAATAGAAAAAATTTATGGAAGAGATAAGATATCGCCAACCATTATTTACCCTCCAGTAGATATAGATAAATTTAAGGTACTATATCACAGTAGCAAAAGTAGCAATAACCCTATGAAATACCATAACTCCATTTTAGTTATTTCAAGGATAAGTCCAACAAAACATATTGAAAATGCAATAGAAATAGGAAAAAATCTAATGGAAAAAAATATTCATAACTATGATATGACCATTGTAGGAAGTACCATCTTCGATAATCAGGATTATCTTGAAATGCTTAATAATTTAATAGAAAAATATCATTTGAAAGATAAGATAAAAATTAAGCCTGATGTTTCTTTTAAAGAACTTCAAAAACTTGTACAAAAATCAGGTATATATATTCATCCTACTCTAAATGAACCATTTGGGATATCAATAGTTGAAGCAATGAGTGCTGGACTAATTCCTATAACACCTAATATTGGAGGCGAAGCAGAATTTGTTCCTTTAAATTACCAATACCAGTCTATAGAACATGCAACAGAAATCATTGCCCAAATAATAACAAATAAAAGTAAAAATGATCTTGATAATCTTGATAATGAAAGAGAAAAGATAAGCAATTCAATAAATAATTTCTCAAAACAAAAATATAAAGAAAATCTTAGAAAGGTAATAGACGTATTGTTATTAGAAAAAGAACAAAAACTTTTAGAAATTCAAAAAATTCGCATATAATAATTTTTATTTACAACTGATTATTTGTATTTTAGGAATCTAAATGATTTGAATTCTCTGATTATAATCATCTTTGGTGTTCTCTTTAAGAAACTCAATTGCAGCTATCCTTACTGAGGATATTCCCGTCCTAAATGGGTAGGCACCACTCCCTTGAAAAGTTAAAGGGTTTACCCATTCATACAACATGTTTGAATGTACACCATTATCTGAAACAAATTTGGATATCAAAAAGCTGCTATCATCTAATTTACCAAACCTAGTTCTTGCAAGTATTTCTATTCCCGTGATCCAAGCCCAAAAAGTATGATTATGATATTCATTTGCTTTAAGAAGCCATGGTCCTGTCTTTGTAATTTCTGTTTCCGTTACCAAAGGTAAATTATTTTTCCATGCTCTTTTCTTTAAAGTTTCCAGAGTACTTAAAGCATGATGATACGTATCTAAATTAATATTATTAGTATAACTCTTGCATTGAGAATATTCTTTTAATTTCACTTTATCTTCATGGTTATAGATTGCCTCTATACTATCTTCTGTTAATGCAACGAGATATAGCGAAATATCTTGTGTGACGACTCTATTATGCATCTTATTATCCAAATGCAAACTAGTATCCAAAAGATCAATATAACATCCATCTTTTGCAGACCACATTTTGTCTTCTACTGCTAATATTGCTCTGGCAGTCAATTCCTCTAACCGTTTTGATTCTTTTTTGTTTCCTATTTTTCTCAATAATATAGAAAAATTCTTTAATGCAAGAATCCAACAGGCTTGACTATAAACTACTTTCCCTATACGTAGAGTAGTATCCATCCAATCCTCATTATGTTTCTGTTCCAATAATCCGTCATTATCTATATCCCTATATTGTAGATAGAGTAATGCCTTTAGCATACAAGGAATCAAAAATTTAATGATGTCATTCACTGAAAACTTTGAGAAAGGAATTTTATTCTCCCTATTATCAATTCTTTCACTCAGTGATAATGTAATTATAGGTTCTGCTTTAGAATTATCTTTTAAATCATGCAGATTGGATAAAATCCATGATGTAGTAGATATCATTAATGCTATAGAATCAATATCTGGATTTTGGCCATAAACTTCACAAAAACCTTTCTCATAGTATATTGTAGTAGGAAGAGCACCTTCAAATTGCTTTATAGTACTATCGTCTGTAATAATTGGATTAAAATTCATTTCTGGAGAGCCTCTTCCATACAATAATGGTTTTCTTTTCAAAGTACAATATAAGAGAGATTGAGATGGTTCAGATGCAATTATTTGATTAGACCAAATTAAAAGAATTTGTTGAAGTGCTATTTTAAAATGGCCTGATAGAAATTGATCTTTGAGAATAAAAGCTGCATCTCTCGTCCATACTGCCTTATAATAGCCTCCAGGATTAATACCTTTGTCTACTTCTGTTTGCGTAAACTCAATAAATTTATTCAAACGTTGCACAAAGATCTTTTTCTCTTTTAGATCTAAAAGGTTCACTATAAAGCCTGATCAGAGAGTCAAATTATTAAATAGTTTTCGAAATAACATAAGATCAATTGAGTTGGAAGATTTATCAAGTAATTTTTGTAAATATGGTGTGAGAAATAATGGATAATCTCATAAAGAAAGATGAAGA
The DNA here is from genome assembly GCA_036376955.1 of Nitrososphaeraceae archaeon. Taxonomy (GTDB): domain Archaea; phylum Thermoproteota; class Nitrososphaeria; order Nitrososphaerales; family Nitrososphaeraceae; genus TH1177. The sequence goes on along the minus strand of DASUZI010000088.1, from coordinate 1,689 downwards.
AAATGAAGAAACATACTCTAAATACAATTGCGAAGAATGCGGAATTAACTTTGGATATAGTTTAGGAGATATGGAATTGCATAAATTAAGAGTACATTTACAAAAAGGAGATATAGAAATAAAATAATAATAGTAGATTTACATTATGGTAATATTTTGAGAATTCATTGTTTTTGGTTCTGTTAATATGGAATAGAGTTAGTCATGAATATTCAATCTATATTTTTAATTAAACTAACCCCTCTAATTTCAAAATTGTAAAATATCCTTATAAAAGATACAGGAATATCGCATGCCATATTTGAATTACAGGTAATTATAAAATAACAAATTCATTTAACTAGTTTTTGTGTTTTTATGATACGGTAACTAAAGCTGTTAATAACTATTTTCTAAATATTGTAGATATATGCTAAATTAATAAAATAATTATATTTTCTTTTTTACTATTGCGATTATCGAAATTAAGACAAGTATTGGGATTACAATTATCAAAACAATACTAATCCATCTGCCGAAATCATTTTGTTCATCTCGAACTTGTGGAAATGGATTTAATAAAGATGGAGGAGATTGATGAGGAACAAATACACTAAATGATGCTAATATGATTGAATTGTTGGTATTCACTCGTAACAGAATTTGATGTGTTCCATCATCTGGAAATATGTATTTTACAGAAAAATCACCGTCATGAGCAGTAATATTTTCAAATTTAAATAGTCTTTGATCACTGGTAACAACTACTCTAGCATTAAAATCTTTTATATGCTGATCATTGGTTAAATTTTGAATGCTGAACTGCAATTGTGTAAAAGTATCAATAATAGGCTTATCAGGTGAATAATCAAATTGGATTTTAATATTTTTTTGTTTATCTATCAATTCCTGAACATCGGAATCATTAATATGAGCATAAGAAGATAAAGGTACACTTTGACTTAATGATGGAACAATTCCTAAATAAAATAAAAAGATTATATGGTTATGAATTTTTTTAATTACCATATTAGTCACAAAAAAAAGAAAACATTGGTATGTATCAGATATTATTACAGATATACTTTTTTGTTCAGTATCTACAATAACAAAACTCTAACTCAAATGCTCAATTGCTTTTTTTAGATCTTCAAATACCATTACAGGATGAAATTCAACTTTGGCACCTATATCCTGAAATAATGGTTCTGCGATAGATGGTATCATTTCAGCATTTTCAATGTTAACGATAAAGACAAAAGTTCTATCCCCACCTGATTCAAAGAAATATGATGCTTCTGCTTTAACTTTATGAATATAGTTCTCAAGTTCTTGTAGAAATTTTGGATTTTTTACTATCTTATTACCTATTTCTGTTGGTATTTGGGCTCTAACTAGAAATCTCATGGATTGGTTATATTTATGTTATATCTTTTTAAAGTTTCTATTGGATTACCAGGTGCGAGACTTTTTGAATTCCTTATAAATGAATCAAAAAAGATGTATAAGATGATAATAAACAAAACATCAGTAATTTATATAGCAAACCATCTCTATCAATTATCAAAAGCTTTGATGATTAGAGCATATGTATTTAGATTTTGATAATCAAAGATCAAAAAAAATAATATTATATAATAATCAAAAAAAGAAAAAATTTGTTTATTTATCTATCGTCTATTATATGATCTTTCTATTTTTTGTGCATAA
>DASUZI010000087.1:0-7812 GCA_036376955.1 Nitrososphaeraceae archaeon | reverse complement strand
AGAAAGATAAATGTAGTATTATCATTAAAGGAATTGAAATTATAAGAAATTTTTTTATAAAGATATATTCAAAGACAACATTCGAATATCCTCTTTTAATAAAAAATTTTTCTGTTTTTATTAATGCTGGATATAATCCACATAGGAGACTAACAAACCAATAAAATGAAGGAATAGGATAAAGAAATTCAAATAAAGAGTTTATCTGTATAAGTATATGAATGATCTTACCGATTATTATTGGAACAATCAGAAATACAAAAGATTGAACTCCGCCATAAAATTGGAACATTCTTGATTATAAAATTATTTTTTATTTAAATAAATTCTTTGTTTAGATAATAAACTAAATTTACATGTTATTATTAATTTTAATTTAGTAATTGAACACTGAAACAATGTCTATTCCACTCCCGAAGTCAAATACTTTTCTAGTGCTCATTTAGATTATGTAGAATTATTTATTAAATCACCTTTCACGATATAAGTATTTTTGATTGCATCATAAATGCCGATAGACTCATAAAACCAGGTTTTAGAATCAGAAATTCTGTTCATAATATTTGTTCTATCATTACAAAAATAAATTTCGTATCCTTTATTTTTAATAATATCATATATAATACATGCATTCATACTTTCGCTAAATTTCTCAGAATATACTTTTTTTATAGGACCCAAAGTAACATCTATATTGTTATATTTTAAATTAAAATTGATAGTATGAGAAATAGACATATTGTTAGATTCAGAAGGATTAAATGAACTATTAGTAAATTCTAATTCACAATAATTAGTTGGACATATTTCTTGAACATTTTCTCCATCTATTTCCAAGTTTGAGATTGTAGGAATCTTATTTACATTTATTAATTCAAGAATAAAGTCTGAATCACCAAAAACAGAATTTATTGATATTGTAAATGTACTTGTTAAAATTAGAATTAGACTATAAATCTTAAATGTCATTGATAAAAATTTTAGAATGAATATAATAAAAATATTCCTTTCCATATATTTGTATAAGTTATTTTAAGATTATTTTTTCATAAAACTCTATTAGCAATTGCTTTTGATTGTAAAGGATTAAAATGGATTGTAGGAAAAATAAATCCTTATTGTTAATGATGGTATATGCTCTATAAGTTTCTATTGCTCTAATAGGTGTCACAATTTTATCAGTAAAAGTAATTACTACTACTAGATAAAATAAAATAATTCATTATACTAAATATCTTCCATAAATAAGTGCAATAATATTGGCTACTATGGGTATTACATTTGAATTAGGCTTAGTTTAATAAAATCAATATTCTTAAAAATACTTCATTGTACTAAATGTTTTTAATTATCTAAAAACTAGAAATATTACATATAGAGATAAATTAAATACAATCAAACCAAATAATATAAATAAAAATAAATTCTTTTTTCAAATATCTTTTCTTCCATAAAGATCAATTACTGAACCCATTATTATTAAGACATAATATTACTGTTAAGAAATCAAAAAATAGTAATTTTATCCTTGAAATCGGGTCAATAAAGAGGATGATTTACCAGCTACCTTTTCTTTGGGAAATCATATAATTCACTTGATGAACATCTCAGGCAATTCATAGGTTCATTACTATTCAGATAGGAAATGTAAAAACATTTAGAGCACTGTAAACGGGAAAATCTACTTGTCAGTTCCAATGAATTATTCTCAGTCTGTTTTATTATTTGACGGGAAATTAGGTTTTCAACCACGGCAGTTATCATATCTTTCATATCCTGCAAATTAGAATTTCTATATCTCAAATACAAACTAATCATTTCTTCGGCAAGTGAGTCCTTTTTGAATTGTTGTCTACCTTGATTAAACTGCCGGAAAAAATGATCACGTACATACCATTCAACTTCATTAGCTTGTATATCTTGCATTCCTATTAATAATAAACAAATCTTGTTTGATAAAAATTATACAATTTTTAACAAAATATATCAACTTAATAGTTTTAAAATTCACTAAAAAGTAGTTTGTAAAGAGTTAAAATGCCTAGCAACTCTCCATGATTTTCTATTGAATTTGCTCCTTAGGAATACGATTAATTTCCGTATTTTGTATTCACTTATTCAATACTATATCAAAAATTTAAATTTGATTTATGATATTGCACACTGAAATCGTGTTCATTCTACTCCACATGTTTTGTAAAATAGCTAAAAATTAAACTTTCAAAGTAATAACTTAAATTAAAAACTATAATCCTATTAAATACAAATATCCTTCTAATACAAATCCTAGCATTAATAGGCAAATCTTTTACAAAAAATCCGTTTCTTAGATATAGATAAATTTATGCTTTACCCTATTTTGATACTGTCAATTTTAATTGTAAGTTTGTTTGCCATTATAATTTTCATAATCCCTTATCTTTTTGGTGGAAATTTTACTTGGATTGGCTCAAGTGCAGGAGTAGTGGCTGTCGGTATCTCTTTAAAATATGGACATAAAATAAGATTTATTTCGATGGTTCAAAACAAGATTTCCATTTATGATATTAACTGTTGCTCTTGGTTCGGTTATACTAATGTTAATGACATTGTTATCTTTGTAAATTATTATTCATAATAATATGTTACAAAAATTGAACTGTTGTTGAACTCTATGATAGTTAAAGTTGTATTCAATAAGAAAAATGTTATTTCAGTATAGTTGAGGTGTTAATTTCATTCTAAATACAATTTAAGAATGAAGTTAAATGTCAGTTGCTATATAGTTAGGTATATCCAATTGAGCAGTGATACAAGTTATGACAAAATTAAACATTTAGTAGAGATTGAGGATGACATATTTGCAGTTTTTACTATCGATTCTAGAGGAGATGCAAACGGTTTGACTGTTGCTAAAAATATTGATTCTGAAAAAAGTCTTATTGAAAATATATTTACTAATTTTAACAGAATACTTAAACAAGATGATAAAATAATAGATAATCTTACTAATAGCAGCAGTGACATAGTAGGTAAATTAAAATGGAAAGTTACTGAATATGAAAAAATAAGAATATTACAGATTGTTGACAAAAATAAAATTGTGGTTGTCTTAATAAAAAGTAATACTACTTTGGATGAAACAGTAGATAATATACTTGGTTATTATTATGAAGATGAAGAAGAAGACATACCTAAAAGTTTGTTTTGATATTTTTATTCTAACAAACTAACTAGTCTTGTACCATCCAATCTAGAATTCAAAAATCCATTAATTTAATTTATAACTTCTTTTAAATTTATAAAATTATGGCAATAGGCACTGAATCAATCTTTATTCATGTAATAATTTCGCTTGCGCTATTGCTATTTACTGCAAAGATATTTGCAGAAATATTTCATAGAGTTAAACTACCAATAGTATTAGGAGAACTTTTAGCTGGAATTGTAATAGGTCCTTATGCTTTAGGAGGATTGCCATTATTTAATGGAGAACCATTAGTTATTCTTGATGAAACAATTAAAAATATAGGTGAATTGGCTGCAATAGTAATATTATTTGTTGCTGGATTAGAAATCACTCCAAGAGAATTTCTACGAGGTGGAGCAAGTTCATTTACAATAGGTGCACTTGGTGTAATTATTCCATTTTTTGTAGGATATTATGTATTTTCTTTATATGGATTAGAAGCACTTGAAACACTTTTAATTGCTACTGCATTGACGGCTACTAGTATAGCAATATCTATCCAAGTTTTATCATCAATAGGAAAGATGCAAACAAAAGAAGCAAGAATGATTTTAGGCGCTGCCATAGTAGACGATATTTTAGCAATAGCAATTTTATCAGTAGTTCTTACTATGGTACAAACAGGTAATACAACACCTGATATAATGGAAATTACTTTTCTAATTTTGAAGATTCTGGGATTGTTTGTAGCTTTATTGGTAGGCTCGATTTTAATAGTTCCACGAATACTTCATAGAGAAAAATTATGGAAATCTCAAGGCAGTATAGAAGGGATTACTACTGCAATCTTTTTTGGAGGAGCTGGTATTGCTGCTTTAATAGGACTTTCACCTATAGTTGGAGCCTTCGCAATTGGAATGGCAGTTGCTAGTACTCGCTTAATAAAACAAGTAGAAGAATATGTTCATAAATTACAAATTATTTTTGCTCCACTTTTTTTTGCTATAATTGGTGCACAAGTTGACCTACGAGGCATTAATCTTGATGTATTGCTAATAGCAGGAATACTTGTTTTCATAGCTATAGTTACGAAGTTGCTTGGTTGTGGATTACCTTCAATAATATTTCTTAAAGACAAGAGTAAGGCTATGAAAGTTGGAATAGGAATGATATCTAGAGGTGAAGTTGGTATAATTGTGGCAGGGATAGGTGCGACATCTGGAGTTCTATCTGGAGATATATATACTGCAATTATTGTTATGGTAGCAGTAACTACAATAATTACACCAATATGGCTTAAGAAAGCTTACTCAAAAGAATTAGTATAGAATAATGATAAACATATTCGCTCAAACAAACTTATATTGCAATTGGGAAATTCTATTAACAACAAGTTCAAATGGTGGCGAATCTTGATAAACCTAAAAATATTAGTAACAATCCTAGTGAATCACGAGAATCGGACTTCGCTTTATTGCAATAGTCTATCATTATTATTTTTTAAATATTTTAAACTCATTTGTTAATATTGTATAAGTAAATAGAGGCAAAAAAGCCTCGCAACCCTATAGTTCCATTTAAATTTTATTTTTGCGATTGAACACTGAAACCATGTCTATTCAACTCCCTAAAATAATGGCAATTAACATTATCAATGATTTTTATAGAAGTATAGTTTTTATTCATTTATCTTGTAATCATATTAATAAATCTAAACATTGTGCCTAATTTAGTTTTTTCATGTATCTTTATTGAACAGAAACATTTTTTATCATTACAATTGTTAAAGTTAAAAAGCAATTGAAATTACAATTGTAATAATAATATTAGTCAAGCGTTGAGTTTACTTAGAAATTTGAGTTAAAAATAAAAAAATTTCAAGAATTTCTTTTACTAATTCTAAATTAATAAGTATCTAAAAACTATTAATATTTGTATTATTGAATATTTAATATATGGATTATGATAATTTATGTAGATCTATTTTACAGATGGATTCTAAAGTAAGATTTGCAGGAATATGTGATGTATCTGGAGAGATAAAACATGGTGGTCAAAAAGAAGGAGTAAAAAATTTCCTAACTAATGAAGAAACCAGAAAATCAAATTTACAGGCTTTAGAAGGATGGGGATTGAGAAAGTCCTTATCTTCAAAAACAGGAAAAGGAAAATATGCAATGACAGAATATGAAAAAATTAAACGAATTACTATTCCATTAGATGATGAGCATTTATTGCTTATTACTACAGAAGTAGGAGCAGATCATGTACAATTTATCAGTAATGTATTAAAGTTATTAAGTTAACATATAGGAAAAAGCTTTATTTTATTCACTTTCAATAATGAAATTAAAAAGATGTTTATAAATAAATCTAATAAATAAAAATATTTAACAGTAAACAGAATAAATATTGAATTTACTATCTTTTTTAGATCAATAGATGAAACAATTATCAAACTTTGTGTACAATATAAGGTATTATATATAATTATTGTATAGTATTGATTGTTGGATGTCAGATAAAAGGATGACGTAAGACCTCCAACACCCATCTCTTGAAGGTCAAATCTTTGAGCAAATAAATAATAAAAGATGGTGAAATAAAATATTCAGGTGTGTTAATTTCATATGGGTTACAAAATGGATTATATGTATACGATAATCAATTTTGAACAGAAGACGTAAAAGAGTTAAATGTGACAGCAGAAGTTGAAAATTATTTTGGACATCCCTTCTTGGGAGGCGATTATCATAATAACGGATTAGACGATTTAGTCATTGGTTGGCCATTTGAAAAATCTCTAAATGTGAATTTTGGCAGAGGCCAAGTTACTATACTATATTCATAAGAATTAACTATTGTTTCTTCATCCAAAAACGATTTAATTAATAATGAACTTATTACCTCTGATCTTACTGAACCTTTATCATTAGGAAAATCTCTGGAATAATTTTTTTATATTTCCCGTCAAAATCAAGATTGTAACGTGATTTTTTTCTTAACAGTTAAAGTTAGGCAAAGCATATTCTGTGAATGTCTTATTCTAGTGTATGTTACTAGGATTTTTCAGTAATATAACATCTACACTTTTATAGTAATGAATTACTGTGAATAATCAGGAGTTATCATTCTGAAAATGGAACATCATCATATTCAATATAAAATATTATAAACTAAGAATTAGAGTTGAGATTCGAGTTTCACTCTCAGTGTTATAAAAAAAATGTAATCAATATCTTAAATTTAATAACAATCAATATAGACACAATAAATATTGAACATTATAATACTTCAATTATTGTAAGATCATCAGTACGTGTATATTAATTACCACCAGAATGAAATCGAATTAAATTTACTTCTCTTGTTTATTAGACATATACAATTTTTCAATTAGATTTTCTTTTACCTGTTTCCATTCTGGTTTTATAATGCTATAACAAACTGTATCTCTTATCCTTCCATCTCTCATTATCTTATGGTGACGCAAAATACCATCTTGTTTGGCACCTAACCGTTGTATTGCTTGACGTGAAACTGTATTGAGAACATCTGTACGAATTTCTACAGCTATACATGCTAGTTTTTCAAATGCATATTGTAACATCAAAAATTTGGCTTCAGTATTAACATATGTCTTTCTCCATGATTTGGCTATCCAAGTATGTCCAATTTCAAGTCGATGATTTTCATAATCAATATTGAGATAACGAGTGGTACCAAGAATTTTCATAGAATCCTTATCAATTGTTATAAATGGCAATATCAAACCCTTTGAGCTCAAGTCTAACATTTCTTGAATATATTTTTGCATTTCATTTGGATGAGGAAATTGAGAAAAAGGACTACTCCATACTTCTCCATCCTTTGCTGCAATAGAAAGACCTTTTATATCATCTACCGATGGAGGTCTTAGTATAATATATTTTCCCTCTAATAATATTGGTTCAATTTTTTCGAACACATAAATTATAAATTAAAAGTAAATATAAATGAAAATTATCATTCATTTGAAATTTTAATAGAACACAGCACATTAATTTTTAGATGATGAGTATATCATTTAGAATATGAAATGTCTGGAGATTGAATATCTCAATATATAACACTGGATTAACGCAGGAATTCAAAGGATATTAGACTTGATAATATCTTTATCCTATGACAATATTGAATTTTCTAGTCCTAAAATTAAAGTTATTTTCAGTATTTTCAGATCATGATAATAATATAATAATCTATCACTGCCCTAATGGGTATTATTTTTAACAGTCAAACTATCGTTATTGAACACTGAACCCATGAGTATTCAACTTCCGATAAATGGATGATTACAAGGCTATAAAAAATTCAAAATAATAATTTTAAATTCATAATATTTTTTAATATGTTATGATTATTATAACATAACATGAAGCTTGTACTAATATTGTTTATCATTAGTTTGGTAGGCTTGGCTATTTTTTATTTGGTTGATTTTTTTGATGGATCCTTGAACTTAGCTCCCCCATTAGTCTTAATAATGGTTATTGTTATTCTGGGATTGGTTATGACATGGGGAAGTGTTATTCCCCGTGTACCCATATAACCACCTCCCATACCACCCTACATTTTAATGGAATGTGGGTCACTTACCTAAA
>DASUZI010000086.1:0-2345 GCA_036376955.1 Nitrososphaeraceae archaeon | reverse complement strand
AATGATCCAAAACTACAACATACCGTAAAATTACCTGGTGATAAATATAGTAACGAAATGGCTGGACATTGATATTATTCTCAAAGTCTACATTTTTTTCTTTAGGTTAATTTTTAATTGATTTTACTTAATAACTAGTATATTTTCTATATTTATTCAAAATTTTCTATATTCAATTCTACTTATAAAATGGTTTTTCAATTAATAAATTAAAAAACGAAATAGTCTTTAGTGTATATAATGTATATTAAATAATATTTTCACATATAATCTACCTGAATAGTAGGGAGATTAACTTCAAAAGTAATCATTATTATTATTTTATACCAAAACAAAAACTTTAAATAATTATTTTTTTTTTTATAGTTATTGTATTTTTTTCATTCAAAATCCATCATAATATTGTCATTCTTAGTGTTTATGACCATACTATTAACATCTTTACCTGCTAATGGTGTAGATCAAAAAGAAAATGTAGAAGGAATAGATTTTATCGAAAATAGATTTAACGAAATTTCTCTTTCACTATTGGATCCGATTTATTGTGAAGTAATTGAAAATCATCTCAGTTGCAAAAATAAAGATGGATTTGATTATAAAATTGATATATTAGAATTTGGAAATGTATCAGATATACAATCTCCATCAAAAATTAATGTAACTGAAGAAATGGATTATGATAATAGATTAGAGTTAAATAATACCATAGTTGAGTCTTATAAAGCTAATAATGTTTTGACTAAGGAGTTAGTCCCTATTCCTAGAAATAATACCTGTATAAAAAATGAACCTACTGTCGCTTCAAATTCATCATTTATTTTTTATACTGGAAATCATTTCGCCTCTCGATCTTTGGATGGAGGACAACAATGGAATTTTATTGATCCAAATGTTGGCTTTCCTTTTTGTTGTGATCAGAGAGTAATTTATGATCCAAATCATAAGTTATACGTTTGGTATATCCAGGGAGAAGATGAAGATAAACGTGATGACGATAAATCTAATTATGTTCGATTAGCAATCTCTACAAATTTATCTAATTGGACTTTATATGACTTTAAAGCAAAAAATATTGATGATAGAAAATTTCAAAACATACGTATGGATTATCCTCACTTAGTAACCGATGACAACTATCTATATTTTACTACTAATATTTTTAATATGAATCCTGAGAATGAAACAAAACTGAGTAAAGGATCCTTAATTTTACGTTTTGATTTAGCAGAATTAAGTCATTTCAATGGATCAAAACCAGTATATTTCCATGATGAAGAAGCACGAACAATTACACCTGTTAAAGGTGCTAAAAGTGAAATGTATTTTGCTACATTTCCAGAAATTAACTCAACAACAGGAATTCCAGATGATAAAAAAGTAATTAGAATATATCAAACAAACCAATCTTCAATTGTTAAAGTACAAGATATTGAAGTTCATGGATTTAAGAAATTAAACCGTCATGGATCTGATTGTAATAATGCTACAAAAAAAGATTGGTGGTGTGGTGCAATTGATAGTAGAATTATGACAGGATGGCTTGATAATGATAGAATCGGATTATTATGGCATGCCAATAAGGTAGTTGATAAAAACAATACTAAGATAAATGTTCCATATATTGATGGAGTTATATTGGATTTGAAGGATAAAATGAAAGAAATAGAAAGACCATATATATCCAATTCTAATTATGCATTGGCATTTCCTGATGTTGCTTTTAATGGTAATGGCGAGCTAGGAATTGTTGCATTTTACGGAAATAAAAGCACTCCAGTAAATCTAGCTTTTGGGGTGTATTCAGATCCTTCTGCTAGTTGGAAGATCATGTCACTACTAAATAGTACATATATATTAAATGAACCTGCCTTTGATCCAAGATTTAATAAATGCTTTATGGATTCACAAAGAGGAGACCCTACTCTAAATCAATGGGGAGACTATATAACAATAAACAAATATTATGGAAATAATTCAATGTGGGAAATAGCAGGGTATACAATATATGGTCCAGATTTTCGTGATGCCAAACCATATTATCTTCTAGTAAAAAATTAGATATTGATATTGGAAACACATTTTTTTAATTTTTTTATTAGTAAACAATTTAGCTTATTATCCCTTTTTTAAATCTTGATTTTGTGATTGTAACCTTGTGTAATTATTTTTGTTAGTTTTTTTTCTTTGATTCTTTTATTACTTCATCTAAATATTTTTTTAATTCTTTTTCATCTAACTCTAATTTTATGTTTGGAGTTTTTCTTAGGGTATCAGTATCTTGAATAATTTTATATATCGTCTTTTGAATTTCTTTTTCCATTTCTGCTTGTCCTATTATACCTAAT
>DASUZI010000085.1:0-4485 GCA_036376955.1 Nitrososphaeraceae archaeon | reverse complement strand
AATTTAATATGCTATCTAGCTTTAAGAAAAAAAAATATCGAGAATCTTCAATTAAAATTAGCTGAAGATGGACTTTCCTCATTGGGAAGATTAGAGAATCATGTATTAGTTAATTTAGAACAAATTCTAAAACATTTTGGATATTTTCCTAATATTAAGACACAACTCAAAAAAAATAAGTTTTAAGGAGGCACAATTGAATATATTCAATCGCAGTACGTTGTTACTGGGACGACCTAGGAAGGGTAGAACAACACGTATCATGGTTACTATTGATATAGACATAGCACTTCAACCACATTTGCTAGAACAATTGTTAATCAATGGAATGGATATTGCAAGAATTAATTGTGCATATGACACTGAAAAAGAATGGAAAATTATTATAAATTCAATCAGAAATGCAGAAGAACGTCTGATTCAGAAAGGACAAGACATTGGAAGAAAATGTAGAATAGTCATGGATTTGACAGGGCCTAAAATTAGAATAGGATCTATGAGATTGGCAAGTATACCACTAAAAATTACTGTTCAAAAGGATATATATGGAAAAGCAGTTAAACTAATTGAAGGATTCTTAGATTCTGAAGCAAAATACACAGAAAGGATAAACTTAGTTGGGGTCCCTTCAAGCTTCATAATTGCAATTTCAAATGGAAAAAATCAGTTGGCCAGTTTAAGAATAGGAGAAAGATTGACACTATATGATTCCAGAGGACGATTTAGAACAATTATTGTTCTCGAAAAAATAAACCAAAGTAGAATTCGTATAGGTATAGATAAAACATTATATCTTAAAGAAGGTTTGATTTTACAAAGAGAAAAAAATAATTTAAATAATTTTCATATTGAAAATAATAAGGTTGGAAATAACTTAGTAGTGGGCCCGATTAGACCTCAATCTATTGAGTTAGAAGTAAAGTCTGGAGATAGATTATTGATTTACAAAAATCATGTTGAAGGTCATCCTGCTACTATTACGAGTCCCGCAGGAATAAGTTGTAATATGCCAGAAGTTTTAAACAAAATTCAGATAAATCATAAAGTATTAATTGATGATGGAAAAATGTCTTCAAGAGTAAAATCCATAAATGATGATTATATAGAATTAGAAATAGTATATCCTGAAGATACTACTGCAAAAATTAGATCAGGCAAAGGATTGAACTTTCCTGATTCAAATTTAGAGATAGCTGCAATAACTTCAAAAGATATTGAGAATTTAAAATTTATTGTAAAACATGCAACTGCTGTTGGAATGTCCTTTACTAATCATCCAGAAGATATACAATCATTATATAAAGAATTAATAAAACTAGGATATCCTGATTTTGGAATAATAGCCAAGATAGAAACTCATAATGGAGTACATAACCTGGGTAGGATACTTTTGACAGGTCTTACCGTTCCTAAATTTGGAATATTAATCGCCAGGGGAGATCTTGCAGTAGAAGCAGGCTTTGAGAATTTATCTTTAATTCAAGAGGATATTTTATGTCTTTGTGAAGCTGTTCATCTTCCGGTAATTTTAGCCACTCAAATTCTTGAAACTTTGGCTAAGAGTGGTTTACCGACTCGAGCTGAAATTACAGACGCTGCTAGAGGTCAAAGAGCGGAATCTGTAATGTTAAACAAGGGAAAATATATAGTAGATGCAGTTAAAATCCTTTCAAAATTGCTAAAAACAGAAGAAAGACATAACATTAAAAAACGCCAAATATTTAGAGAATTTACATGGCAACATGAAGTGTTTGACATTTAGATAATATGTATACAGAAGATATACTTGGCATCGATACAGAAGCCTACAAAGTAATGAAATTGAAACACTAATCTCTTAACAATAATTAAAATAATTATTAATCCAATAGTATGTGTTAAATTAAAGGAACAAATAAAAAAAGATTATTGTAGTATTGGGTTTCCTTTATATGTCAATGATTTTAATGTCTCCTGGTCTAGTTTAACTACTTCATCAGGCAACGGAACATATCCCAAGTCTGATGCAAAAGTTTGCCCATCTGTAATTGCATAGGATATAAAGTCTACCAAATCTTTAGCTTTTGTTTCATCAATTGAAGGATTTGTACTGAGTTCTTTGAATAGCAGTAAATATGAAAAACTAGCTATTGGATAAGAATCCTTTCCTGGTGCATTTACTACGGAAATATCTTTCCATGACTCATCACCTTTAGGAAGAGTAGGTGCAACAGAAGAAACTGCAGCGGCAGTTGAATTAAGAGATGGTTTTATAAAACTACCGTCTTTATTTTGAATATGTGCATATTTTGTATCTGTAGTTAGAGCATATGACAGTTCTATATATCCAATTGAATTAGGAGTACTCTTTATAGATCCACTAACTCCTTCATTTCCCGGAGCACCTATACCAGTAGACCATGGAACTGATTTTCCTTTACCCATAGATGTTTCCCATGCAGAGCTAACATTTGCTAAATAATCTGTAAAAACAAATGTAGTTCCAGATCCATCAGACCTATGTACAACTACAATGTCCTCTGAAGGTAATTCCAATCCTGAATTAATTTCTTTTATTTTAGGATCATCCCATTTAGTTATCTTTCCCATGAATATATCAGCAATAATGGGCCCAGTTAGCTTTAATTCCTTGTCTGCTATTTGTGGTAAATTATATGCAATTACTACAGAACCAATAGTTTCTGGAATATGTACTGCACCTATTGCTTTTTTCTCCTCTTCTGCATTTAGTGGTGCATCAGTAGCTCCAAAATCGACAGTTTTCTCAATAAATTGCTTCACTCCTCCACCGCTACCAATAGATTGATAATTAATATTTACATCAGGCTTGATGTTTTGATATTCCACTCGCCATGTATCTATTAACGGAAATGGAAAGGTTGCTCCTGCACCATTAATAGTTGTTTGTGCAAAAGCTTGTTCTAATAAGGATGGCATACTTCCTGTAAAAAATACAGCGGCAATAAGCCAAACTCCTATTTTTTGATTGATTCTCATAGTTTAAGTACATAATACTTTCATTAATTTATTGACATGATATTTGATATAGATCTATAGTCAACTACATAAAATATAATGTAGAAATAACTTTTCTTTTTCTCATGAAAATACAATCAATATTAGAATTCAAAACTTTACTTGTTCTTCGTTATTATCTGTAATCCTATAGCTGTTTACGAGACCTATATAACCATATTCTAATTTTTTAAAATACTTATTTACAATAAGTTTTTCTGGTATCTTAAATTTCATCTGTCAATAAATACTTTTTATGCTTTAAAATTTATTTAAATCTAAATATTTTATTTCTTTGGATCGAAATAAATTCAATATCATTAATATCTGATTCTAAGGGAAATTAATATTACATGAATATATTACTATTTTTTATATCAATAATTAGATCTTATTTCTTGATTTTTTTATTTTTAGCTTAATTTTTTTACGCATTTTCAATATCGTCCCAATATAATAATCATTCTTTTAGATCTATACTCCTTTTTAAATAATCAAAATTAATATTTATTCATTCTTCAATAATTGATTTTATGTTATTCAGATATATATTAACCATTTTTCACTATATTTATGATTCCCTCTTATAGATTGTTCAAATAATCTCTTCATTCTTTTTGTTATTGTTCCAGTTTTTCCATTTCCTATCATTCTATTATCAATTTCACCGACAGATTTGATTTCTGCAGCTGTACCAGTTAAAAAAATTTCATCTGCTAAATACAATTCATCTTTTGATATATCACGAATCTCTGTAAGAATATCATCTTCTTTTGCTAATGCTAATACTGTATCTCTTGTTATTCCTTCCAGGGAGCCAGATGAAATCGGAGGAGTTATTAATGTCTTATTTTTTACTATAAAAATATTTTCCGCACTTGCTTCAACTACTTTTCCTGCAGTATTTAATAGTATAGCTTCATCAAATCCAGATTTAATCGCTTCAATTCTAGCTAATGCCGAATTAGCATAATTAGCTGTAGCTTTTGCATGAACAGGCATCGTTCGTCCATCAATTCTCATCCAGCTTGAAACCATGAGTCTTATTCCCTGTTCGTTATTTTCTTTTTTTATATATTCATCCCATTTCCAAACAGCTATTGAGATTGAAACTTTATTATTTAACGGATAAACTCCCATTTTTCCATGACTAAAATAAACTAAAGGCCTAATGTAACATTCATCTAATCCATTTTTTTTAATTGTATTTATTACTGCAGTTTCTAACTCTTTCTTTGAATAAGATATATTCATAAAATATATTTTTGCACTATTAAATAGTCTCTGTAAATGATCTTCTAATCTGAATATTGCTAATCCCTTTGGGGTTCTATAACATCTTATTCCTTCAAATACAGCTGTGCCATAATGCAAAGAATGTGTTAAGATATGTATTTTAGCATTTTGACTTTCATAAAAAAGACCATCGATCCAAATAATATTTTTCTCTTCCATTTACCTCATCTTGTT
>DASUZI010000084.1:0-4129 GCA_036376955.1 Nitrososphaeraceae archaeon | reverse complement strand
GATTTACTTATTTTAGTATTAATATCACAAGAACAGTTAAGATAATTACAGTAAAACATTCTACATACTATTTATAAATAAAAAAAGATAAGAAATGTTCATGTCTTAGCTAGTAATATACTCGAAAATAATAAATATTTTTATTTAATGTCGTAACAACTGTCTATGGAATTTTTTATTTTCTAAATATAATTCTAATTTTTGTATATAGTTAGGACTTTCATAACTTGTAAAAAATCTATTATAAATATTTTAGATAATGTGTTTTGCTACATCGTGTCACTGGAAAGGAAATGCCTCACCCACTTCCAGTTTGAAGATTATATATCACATTTCTTAACAATCAGATGATTGAGCTATATTTTCTTTCGTTTACTTATTTATATAACATATTCTAGATAACAGATATGCTATATTTAAAAATTCAAATAATGCATATTAAACAATTGACTATAAAAAAGAAAGTAATATAAATAATATGCTTATAATTATATTTAAATATTCTTGATCAATCATAAATACAATAACAGTAATTCCAGTACTATTCAAAAGAAGAAAGTATTGAATGTTTTATCAGAAATAGAAGAGACTGCCAAAAAGAAATCTCTTCCATCAATTGGCCCCTTAAAAGGAGAAATTATTGGGGATATCATCAGGAAGTATAAACTTAAACGAATACTTGAAATTGGAACTTTGCATGGATATTCAGCTATTTTAATGGCAAATTTTATCTTAAATGTAAAAAAAGAGGAGGACAATGATAATGATAATATCAATACAGAAACAATTATAACATGTTTGGAAATAGACCAACAACTTGCAAATATTGCAAAAAAGAATATAGAGAAAGCAGGATTATCAGATAGAATAGAAGTAATCACTGGTGACGCTTTAAAGATAATTCCTACCCTAAATAATAAATATTATAGATTTGACTTGGTCTTCATAGATGCAGTCAAAAATCAGTATCTGAGTTATCTTAAACTTGTTGAAGAAAATAGTTTGCTTAATAAAAAATCAATAGTTGTTGCAGATAATGTTTTGATTTATGAAAATGAAATGAAAGATTATCTAGATTATGTTAGAAATTCAGGTAAATACAATAGTTATACGACAAATACTACTTTAGAATTTACCAAAATTGTCAAAGATGCTCTTGAAGTAAGTATAAGTACTGCTGGCGTTGTTATTTCATAATTCGTAATATTAGTAGTAGAATTTTTTCATTCCTGTTTTATTCAATAGTTGTTTAAATAATTGTTGATAAACATAACTCTTACTATCCCGGGAATAATATATTCAAGTTCAACATCTTGATCTATACCAATCTATGGTTGTTGGATAAAGTACAGTAAAATTAATCTAAAGGTTGATGGAATATATTAGATTATGATCTATTTGGACACTCTTTAACCTCGCCCCTCAAATTAGATAACAGTATCGCATCTGAATTAATAATATATTTAATGAAAAGTATTAACATATTATTGAGCTTAATAATTATGAGATAATAGTAAAATGGATAGTGACAGAAATAAGCAGGTTGCAGTAGTTACTGGTGCTTCGTCTGGTATAGGACTTGAAACCTCTTTGTTATTAGCAAGAAATGGTTTTTGCACCTATGTAACAATGCGTAATCTTGATAAATCCAAAGTAATTACTAATATAAAACAAATAGAAAAATTGTCCTTGGAAGTCTTAAAGCTTGATGTCACGACTGATGAATCTGTTAACGAAGCAATTCAAAAGATAACACATGAACAAGGAAGAATAGATGTTTTAGTTAATAATGCAGGATATGCCTTAGTAGGACCATTTGAAGAGCTTGCTATTGAAGAATTTAAAGAACAATTTGAAACTAATGTATTTGGGGTTATAAGAGTTACACAAGCAGTATTACCAATAATGAGAAGACAAAAAAGCGGTACAATTGTAAATATAAGCTCCATAGCTGGTAAAATAGGATTTCCTCTTACCTCTGCTTATGTAAGTTCAAAATTTGCTTTAGAAGGATTATGTGAATCAATGGCTTATGAGATAGAACAATTTGGGATAAAGGTTATACTTATAGAACCTGGTGTAATTAAAACTAATTTTGAGAATAATTTAAAGATCGGAAAAAGAGTCAGTATTACGCCTAATTCATCATATGCAGAAATGACACAAAAGAGGATTTCAGGATTTAAACCTAGATTTGAAAGTGGTTCGCCTCCACTGGAAGTAGCAAAAGTGATTTTAAAAACAATTACATCAGAAAATCCTTCAGAATTGAGATATATAGTAGGCACAGATGCTTTTAAGTTAATGGAGATAAGAAACAATACATCCAATAAAGATTTTCGAAAATTAGTAATGAAAAGCGTTCTGCAGTTTCAACAGTGTTAAGATCAATTACTTGGGTTTTAATATTAGGAGGAATAAAATAGAGGTAAGCTCTATTCTCTTCTGTACCAAATATCAATATATTTATTTATTTTATTAATTTATTTTCATTCACCTAACATAGTCATTACTTGAGGTATTGCAATATAGTAACATATTTTACAATATTAGATATTTAAATTATATTGTTTGGCTAATAATATTAAAAGTACTAAATTCTCATATACTTAGAACTTCCATTACTATTTTCTTTTGTATTATTGCCTTTATCCTTTTTTTCAATAGTATATACTTTTTTTAATTAAGACAATCAAGGCTTTCAAATCTTTTGTATTAGTAATACCATTACTCTTTTTCTAATAATATCATTATAAAAAACGTTTATCATACTATATTAGGAATTTAATTTAAAATGTAATTGTCCCATTTTTAATCTGTTAAATATCATTATTCAATTCAGAAATTATTGTTTAAATCTACATACATTAACTCATTTATTCTTTCAATTTTTATTTTGAAATTAATATTATTAGTTTAGGTATAAACGAATCTTTAATAGCAAGACAATATCTTTAGTTTTGAAAACCTTGTCTTCAGAAGAAAAGATAGGTCATAGAGTAACCCTAAAATATTTCATTTTCTCAATAATAATGGTCATAATCATTGCAAATGCTATTGTAATATATTCAGAAGGACACGGTAAGCATTCTATTTCTCTTTGGACCTTAAACATAATTGCAGCTTCTGCTTCGATTTTAGGTATTATTGCTATATGTAGATATGGAATTCAGGGACTTCATGGTAAATCATATTTGTTTCTTGCTCTAGGTATTATAACTTGGTTTTCTGCGGATTTTACACTTTTATATGATTATTATACATTGGGTGTAGAAGAACAAAGATTTGTAACTATCACAGATGCCTTATGGTTTACTGGATATGGATTTCTGGCTTTACATTTATTTATAGTTATACGTTCTTTGCATATTAAAATAAAATCCAAGGTTGTTATTGTAATATCAATTATTACAGTACTTTTTATTAGTTATAATTTAGTTAATCTTTTTTCGTATAATTTTCATACTTATGATGATTTTATAGCTATTATAGTAACAATATTATATCCTGTTTTAGATTTTATATTGATCATACCATCTTCAATAATACTCATAACGTTACGTAAAGATTATGAGCATAATATACCATGGTTTCTCTCTTCATTATCATTATTAGTGAATTCAATAGCAGATGATGGATATGTTAATGATTTTGTGACTGGTAATTCTGAAAATCTTTGGTTTTGGGAGCTCTTCTATATAACAGATTTTATTATTATATCAGGAGCCTTATTTTGGTATAACAGATTTCATATTTCAAATTCCAAGAAATTTAAAAATGAATAATTTCAATAATAAGTTATGTTTGAATAAATATTTATCAGTATTGATTCCATCAGAATTATATTAATAAAGGTTCCATAATAATGGTCTAATGTTATGATGATAAAGATAATAAGATATACGTATTCATATCTATTGAAAAAACATTTTTAAATATTCACATACTATAAAGATAACAAAACAACTGTGATTAAAAAATGTAAGAGTTACAATCTAAAAATAAGATAAGTTATATTATTACTAATCTAATCACCACCATGAATTGGATTATCCACAATTAGATTTAACCCGTTTCTTATTTCTTGAATATTTGTAGTGATATTTGATATAATGTTTAATGCTTTATC
>DASUZI010000083.1:0-2197 GCA_036376955.1 Nitrososphaeraceae archaeon | reverse complement strand
AAATACTCATCCTCTAAAAATAACTTATTGTCATTATCCTCTAGTTCCTAGGTTAATAAATAGAAAAGATTACTCATTCTTGGGGAAATTCTTTGATTCATTTAACGAATATCCAGAAAATATAAAGAAAATGGTTGCACTCAAGACTATAGAAAAATACAATCAAATGATGAATAATACATTGATCCTTACTAATTCAAAATTTAGCAAACACGCAATAGAAAGAATCTATAGAAATAATAATGAACAGAAGATACCTATGATTATTTATCCTCCAGTAGATATAGAAAGATTTAAGATATTATACGACGATAATAATAAATGTATTAATAATCATCTACAAAAAGATCATAATTCAATTTTAGTAATTTCACGAATAAGTCCTAATAAGCAAATTGAAAATGCTATAGAGGTAGGTAAAAAACTAAAGGAAAAAGAAAATATTAATAATTATAATATGATCATTGTAGGAAACATTATCTTCTATGACAGAAATTACCTCGAAAAAATTGAAAATTTAATAACTAAATATGATTTAAAAGATAATATAAAAATCAAAACTGATGTTCCTTTTGATGAACTTCAAAAACTTTTACAGAGAACAAGTATTTATCTTCATCCAACTCCCGCAGAACCTTTTGGAATATCCATAGTTGAGGCAATGAGTGCTGGACTTGTACCTATAACACCTAATGTTGGAGGTAACACCGAATTTGTACCTTCAAAATATCAGTACCAATCAATAGATCACGCAGCAGAAATCATCGCTACTATAATAAACAATCAGACTAAAAATACTATTTCTAAAGAGAGACAAGATATAAGTAATTCAATTATTAATTTCTCAAAGACAAAATATAAAGAGAATGTTAAAAAGGTAATTGAATCATCGTTAGAAAAAGAACAAAAAGCTATAGCAGTTACTATAAAATGATTGTAAATTATTAATTATATCGTCAGCAAAAAAAACATACTTACTAAGTAAAACATTAATATTATTTTTATATTTTGATTAAAAAATTATATATTTATAAACTGCGTTTCACTATTGAGACAATAGAAGCTGCCTCATACACGTTTTCCATTCACACAAATCTGTGAACAAGAACCTGATTTACAGAATTATTTCATATTATAAAATTTCTTCAATACAAAGCACTCTTTTTCGGCACCGAAAAAAACGAAGGTAAATTAAATAGGTATAATGATTAAAAGCTTTTCAAGTTAAACTTTTAGAATGTATTTTCTAAAAACTTGAGACTTTTCTGAATCATTTATTTTGCTATATGAAAAAAAGATAAAATGGGAAATTTACAAAATCTTATTCTAAAGGATTAGAGTATGATCTCAGATATAATAAAATGGTTATTAACCGCAAATCTTTCTATATTTTTCAGAATCTTCGGGATCGTCACATACTGCATCTTCATAGTCTGCTTTATCATCGCCGCTTAGACCTTTACATTTACCATTAGACCAATCGCCGCCATACTCTGAACATAAGGATTTAGGGCTTATAGCATAAACACGTGTTGTTATTAATGTCGTTGCAATAATCATTACAGCAATTGTCATTATAGTAAATTCTTTTGACATTTTCAAAACTCAACTTAGACCATTATAAGGTTTTTTGTTGAATGTAGCAAACTTAAACAACCGCTACTATTGAGAAGTGTTTATGCATGTCAATTTGGTAAACAAAATACTTTAAATATATGGATATTAAGACAAAATATAACTATGAAACCTCAAAAAATAAGACATCGAACCGAGGCTTCAAATCCCATCCCCTCCATGCTGTTCATGGAAATGTGCATATCAAAACAAATTACTTTAGATAGACAAAGATTGGTTATTGATTCACTATCTGCTTCTACCAATATACTATCAGAATATGAGTTGGCGGTAGCAGTAGAAAAGAAAGAACTAAGCTTAGAACTAGAAAAAAGTTTTATTCAATAACTAAAGGAGCTCATACTTCTGCCTTTTTTAACTCCTTAAAAATATGACTTCGGCCAATATACAAAATGGAAATATCAATTCTTTCAAATTCTTATAATTAAGAAAGAATTAATATAATTTGTAAACCTCCATGTTTATAAACATAGAAATAAGATAATACCTATATGAGTAAAGTTATAGAAATTATTGAAAAAGAGATATTGAGTTGGCCTTATGTTACTGCTGAACCCCATAG
>DASUZI010000082.1:0-3001 GCA_036376955.1 Nitrososphaeraceae archaeon | reverse complement strand
TTTATAATTTGGTCTGGAAACCATAACAAGTAAATCATTGGATGAACGTATATTACTTGAAAAGTTGATAATCGCTTTTTGGATATCTAAAAGCTCGTTTTGATATTGTAATTCTACAAAACTAAAGTCAACTGTGACAAGGCATCCATCAGTTCTAGTTCTTAACTCTTCGTATTCCTTTTCCCAGAAGTTAAAAGTATTAGTAAAATTATCTTCTATCCCGGGTATTATATATGAAGGCATTTCTTCACTATTTTTTTTATCTTTTTTAATTTGATTACCTTTGCCTATTATTTTAAAATATTTATTTAAGAATTTTTTATTAATAAATGGAGTAATATAACGTGTAACTGCTAGAGTGTTTTGATCCCAAGCTGAGATCACCAATGCGCCATAACTCTGTGAAACAAAATTTAATACAAGCGGAACAAAAATAGGCACAAATGCAAATCTATCTACTTCCTCTTCTATCTCTACAGATATTATACTTCCCTTTTTAAAACCTCCTTGTAATTTATTGTCTAACCTTTGATTTCCTGTAGAAAATATTTTTTCTTTATTAGGTAAGAAAATAAAATTGTTTTTTTTATCGAAATTAATTTTATGGGAAAGTGGTGAAAATGTTCTAAACATGCCGTTAGATAGAGTAAATGCTATTTTGGATCTATTTATCCCAGTTCCTTTGAGTTTATATATTTGCATCTCCCGTAAACGGTATGATTTATAAAAAGATTGATCAAGAGTAATAATACCATCGATTAAATTATCCATATCGGTATTATCCGTATTTTCAGTCAAATAAATTATAAAACCTCCATTTTTATCTATTAAAGAAGACAATATTTTTTGTATTCTTATAATATCGTTATTGTGAAGTTCTTTTGTTATGTCATCCCATATCTCTAATATTATAAATGGTCTTGGTTTTTCTTTTACAGGTATAAAAGGATCTTCGATTTTTTGAATCCTGTTAGATAACGTATTCATTAAAGTATTTAATATTACGGAAGCTTCAGATAATATAAAATCAGGATTGGTATTGATAGACACTATGTTATACGATTTCAAAATCTCCTTGGTCCAAGGAAATCTACTATGAAGATTATTTATTGAAATGTTTCTAGAAATGAATATTACTTCAAATTTGTTCAAGTGGCTTTTTGCAATTTCTAAAGCTAAGGTTGTCCTACCAGTACCAGATTTTCCTCTAATTAACAAAGATTTATTTTCATTTGTAATAAATTTATGAATATCTTCTAAACCATCATCCAAGTCTAACAATTCCATATAAATGGAATTATCCAAAAAGTATAAAACTTTTAATTTTGGAATTTGATATTTTTCTAATTTGAGATGTATATTGGATATATTTCCCCTGTTTCAAATAACATAAATTTATCTTTGATAGGAAACTTTACTTTAATGCTATCGTTAAGATATCTAAAAACATTATCTCCTATTATTATATTGTTTGGTGTCGCCTTGCTCATGATTTTAGCTGCTCTGCTTATAACATGTCCTAATAGATCTGGTTCTGATCCAAGAATTATAATCTGATTCTCACCAGCATCAATAGCAATTCGAGTTTTTAGTTTTGGATATCCATTTTGAAAAAGAATTTCATTGATTGATTCATTCAACAATTGCCCCATATAAAAAGCGCATTTTATAGCATGTTCGTATAAATTTTCTCTAGATAATGTCGATACTTCGGGAAAAAATCCTATAACTGCATCGCCAGCATATTTTAACACATATCCAAAATATCTTGAGATACATATAGAAATTTCTTGACAAAATATGCGAATGATCATAGATAATTCGACAGGGTTAAGTATAGCTGTTAGTGCGGTAGAACCAACTAAATCTACATATAAAATTACCATATTTTTTGGATGGTTTTGGTTTTCGATAAGAAATTTATGTGATAAATATGATAAAAATATTTGTGCGTATGAATCCTTGCTATTCTTATAAGTATTTTTTAATGTATTAGAAACTCTTTTGCTACTGGTATTAATCATTCTTTGTATTTCTGCCTTGGATGGTTGATACTTAGGTCCAATATTGCTAAAAAGATTAGCAAAAACATTTTCAGGGATAAAAACCTGTTCTGTCTTGTCATAAAATCCTGATTGTCCATCGATTGTCTGTTCTTCAAATCTTTTTTTATCTAGTAAAGATCTGAAATCAGTAGTAAATTCATGGATACTAGTCATTAATATCTTATCTTGAATATTGAGGATATATACAATATTATTATTCTTATTGTATATTAGATCAATTTTGATAATTAATTTCTAGAGAAAAATGGAAAATTCAAATTCATTATATAATGATTATAAATTTATAGTAATATCAAAATATTATATATTAGTATATTCAATAAGCATTAATCACTATGAATATAATTTAAACTAACATTATGAATGCAAGTTCTGAAAATATATCAACTAGTATTTCTTTCTGAATTTAATAATATTTCTATTCATAAGTTACCTACAATAGTATAGTAAATAATATTAGTAAAATTGGAATATATCCAAAAACGAATTAAGCCAATCGTCTTTCACAATTAATCCTATGACAGAGTCACATAACCACTTGTTTTTATATATCCCCTTATTAAATATATTAAATTGTATTTTCTGAAAAATAATGTTTATTAATTGTTTATCTTCTAATTGTCCATTGATAAATTTGCCATCAAAAATCAATTCACGGCCTGTAAGTCTATCTATTAAAGTACATTTTTTTGATTATAAATTAAATCAACAACCATCTCTTTTTTACTTTTATCTTTATTCTCTTTATCAACAACTACAAATATTACTTTAATATATTTGTAGATTAGTCGATCTAATCAAATTTTTATATAAAAATAAGAATGATTAAATATAACATTTATTTTAATAAAAAATTACATATTCATATAAAACTTATTTAATCCGAGAAATAACAAATTCTTATGTCAAGTGAGCAACAACAATTTTCAAAAATA
>DASUZI010000081.1:0-2943 GCA_036376955.1 Nitrososphaeraceae archaeon | reverse complement strand
TTTATAGGCAGTTCTGTATTTTCTATGAGACACTAGTGGAGTATGAAGAATACTAATAATCATTCAACAATTTGACAGGAATAATTCACAAATTATTAAATAATGGAATCTTATCATATAATTAAATCATTAAAAACTTTTTTATATCGATTATTATTATGAACATAGAATGTCGCTTGCTATTGATAAAAAATTTGAATTTCCTGGAAGTATTGTCCATTTTCCACGAAGATTAAAATTTACTATTATTCATATGTATTTGAAAATAACTCCAAATTTTGAAACCAAACAACTTTTAAATTGTCACCAAAATTTAAAAATTAAAGCTTTACAGGATATCAAAGAAATTATTCTAGATGTGGCAGAATTGAATATTCATAATGTTTCATCAGAGGATGTTCAAATAGAAGAAGGAAAAAACATTTCTGAAAAAGAGGATAAATTTGTGATAAATTTCAAAAACATAGTAAAAGAAAAAACTGAATTTGAAGTTGAATTAGACTATTCTTGTGGTTACTATTTTAATATTGATAAAGAAGGGTTATATTATAACAGTCCCAGAAGTGGCTTTCATTTTATTCTTCCAGATCAGTTGGATCAAACTTCTTCTGCATCTCAATCCTGGACACAAGGTGAAACTATGGAATCAAGATACTGGTTTCCGTGTATCGATGATCCGCAAGTAAAATTTACTAGAGAAATAGAAGTTATAGCTCCTAATAATGAATACTCTGTAATTTCAAACGGAGCCTATGAAAAGAGAGGAAATGTCTGGAAGTGGATAGAATCAACTCCTATTCCAGCTTATCTTACCTCTGTTGTAATAGGAAAGTTCTCTAAACAAGAAGAGACACACGGAAAAATTCCCCTTGAATATTATTGGCCTACAAATATACCTAAAACTTATGATCCAATGTTAACATTTGGAGAAACAAAACAAATGATGAGATTTTTTGAAAATTATTTGGATACAAAATATCCATATGAAAAATATTGGCAAATTGCAGTAGACAAGTTTGAATTTGGAGGTATGGAAAATACAACCTGTACAACTCTTACAAGTGATATATTACACGATAATAGAGCCTCATTAGATTATTCTCGAGATATTGTTATAGTAGCACATGAATTGGCACATCAATGGTTTGGAGACCTAATAACATGCAAAGATTGGTCACATATATGGCTTAATGAGGGTTTTGCTACTTATTTCGAATTACTTTATTGGAGACATAAATATATAAATAAATATAATAATAAAAAAATTAATGATGAGTTCTTATATAAAATAATTCAAGCAATTGAAGATTATATTGATGAAGCAAATAATTTGTACAAGAGACCTATAGTAACAAATCTTTACAAACACGCCGATGAATTGTTTGATAGTCATTCCTATGAAAAAGGAGGACTAGTATTATACATGCTTAGTAATTTTATTGGTGAAGAGAAATTTAAAGAAGCGATAAAGAAATATTTAGATACATATAGAGAAAGTGTTGCCACAACTGGAGATTTTCAAAAAATTTGCGAAGATGTTTATAACGAAGACCTACAACAATTTTTCAAACAATGGTTATATACAGCTGGTCATCCCGAACTTGAAATACAATTTTCTTTCATCCAAGAAAAACGGAATGAAGGAAATCAAATTAAAAAAATTAAAATCAAAATTAAGCAGGTACAAAAAGAAGATTTTGAATTTAATTTCCCTCTAGAAGTAAGAATAGTTTGTAGTGAGAAAAATGATGATGAAGACAAAATAATAATCGATAGTATTGAAAATATTGAAATCAACAAAAAAGAAACTGACTATACATTTAAACAAGAAATACGAGCTGATACAACAATAATTAAATGGATATCAATTGATCCTCATTTGAAAATTCTTAAAGAAATAAAATCAATTTCTATAGTTAACCAAGATGAAAAGTTTAATTTATTAGATATAATAAGCAATCAACTTGAAAGTGATATTTCAACAATTTCAGAGAAATTTACTTCCATTCAGTTTTTGAAAGATTGTTATAGTAAAAAATCAATCGAATTGCTCAAAAACGTTATTTTGACCGAGCCATTTTATGGTATCTCTGTAGAAGCTGCTAATGTTCTTGGTTCATATCATGACCAAAAAAATTACTCGAAGGATAATGATGCTTACAACGCTCTAGAAAAATGCATTACACATGATAATTTTGGAAAATTTGCTCCACAAACAAGAAGAGCAATAATAACAAACATAGGGTTATTTGAAAGAGTAGAGGCACTTGAATTAAAAAATGAAAATAGTGTACCATTACTTGTGACTTTGTTAGATGATAAAAGTTATTTTGTAGAAAATGCTGCAGCAACTGCAATAGGTAAATCTATCAAATATCTTCCTAATGGAAATCATACAAAAGAGGCAATGTTAAAAATATTAAAAGATCAAGTTGTTAACTCGATATCATTTCAAGATCAACTAGCTCAGGGTGCAATTAATGGTTTAAGAGAACTATCAAATGATGAAAACATAGATCTTGTTCAAGATATTGCAGAACTGTTGATACGTAAAAGCAGAGTAAATGATTTTAAATCATATGATGTTGTAAATAGATACTTTATTAGATCTGCTGCGACACTTGCTTTGGGTAAATTTTTGGTAACTCATAATGATCAAGTATTAAGTGACAAAGTCCAAAAGGACAAGCTAGATAAAACAAATAAGAAAGTTCTCGATCATCTGTTAACATTATTGAAAGATGAAAGACGGCGAGTCAAAATTAATGCTTGTAGAGCATTGGCTGATAAAGATGGAAAAGAAATAGAACTTAATGAACGAATTACAAAAAGTATAGCCGCTCTAAGATTAGTTGCAGAAGAAGATGTGGATGGCTTTGTCAGAAGAAACGCAGAAGTTAACCTAAATTTGATAAGAGAATGGTTAAAGGAATGGACAAATAC
>DASUZI010000080.1:0-4845 GCA_036376955.1 Nitrososphaeraceae archaeon | reverse complement strand
TTGTTGTATTTGCTAGTATTTCCGTCTCTATTTTGGCTATTACCGGATACGGTTTGTATGTAATTGGTGTTTGTTTTTGCGAAAGCCTTTAGATTATCACGTGTTTGTTCTAATGATGTATTGTAAATTCTAATATTGGATACTAAAGCGTTATTTACTAGATTTGCAGAATTTAACAAATATTTTGTAAAGTTATTTACCATTACTGCATGATTTTCTGCAATTCTTTGTGGATTATACAAATTCCATACACCACTATTATTATCTAATTGCGATTGAAAAGAGCCTATTATTTGTTTTTGTACTTCGATATAATCAGAAGCAATATCTCTTACAGTTTGAATAGTTTTTTCTTGATACTCAGCAATACGTTGTGTATATCGTGGAATTTCTCGTGATGCTTCGTCAGTTGTTTTTTTTACATTGTGTAAGGTGTTATCGAGTGTCTTGTTAATTGCATCTTGTTGTTGATTTAAAGTGCTATTTGTTCTTTCATTGAAATTATTGTTATCTTTGTTAAATTTAGTTGTATTTTCTTTTGTTGACATGTATGTATATAGGTCACTAAGGTATATAACCATATGTATTAATGACTTTATAATAGTCATATTTGCTTATTTATAATTGATTTATTTGTTAGTGTAATTTGATGTAATATATTAAGAATAGCAACAATAACAAGCAAAATATTTAGGTATTATGAACAAAGTGAAAGTAATACCAATAGCGGTGCAAAAATAAGAGCCTAAATTATAATAATAAAGTATATAATTTAAAGAAACATTTTTAAAACTATTTTAACTTTCCAAGACCCATTCTAGTACATCTATCAGTAGGTCATACTCTTTAGCTACATCACACTTATCCAAAGGTATTTGACAATTCTTGGAATGCTGGAACCTGATTGTTCGTAGTTCTTCAACTTTGTTTCGAATTTCGTGTTCGCTTCTCATCTTGTACAATCCATTCAAGAGTAGTTATACCAACTGTAAATAGAAACATGGATGTAAACTGCTTCTAAACTGCTTATCATAAAGCACTACCTTGTATTTAGTTCTTATTTTTAGAAACTTATTTTTAAAATTAGTTTTTGTATCATGTCCTCTAGTTTGGTTTTTCATTCCAAAGAACTCCAAACTGAACCACTTTTTATATAGTTAGACAATATAGTTAAATAAAGTTATATTCAAATATTTAATATGTTGTCTTTTTTAATAGTTAGTTATTTTTATTAATATAAAATTCAAATAATAAAAAATATGTGGATTATGTTATTGTTAGTTACTCTATCTTTGAAGAACTTGTTCTTGTGTTGTGAATATTGTCGCTTGAGACCTGTTGGAAAGTTTTTACAGTATTAGCTCCTATTTTCGATAGCTCCTTTAAATTATCTGTTGTATGTTGCACAGATTTATTGACAGAATCTAAATTTGCAAATACAGTATTATTTAATACTCTAGTTGCTGCTACTGCATTATCAGCAAAGCTACTGACTATCTTTCCATAGTTTTCAGCCACCTGTCTTGGAGATGAAACCCAGTCTGACCAAAGTCTGAATGAATTTACTATAATATCCTTTTGAGAGTCTACAAAATTATCTGTAATTTCTCTAATGGCTTGAATTGTATTTTCCTGATAATCATTAACAATTTGAGTATAACGTGGAATCTCTTTTCTCGCTTCATTAGTTGTTTTCTTGATATTATCTCTAGTTTCATCTATTACTTTAGTGACTGCTTGTTGTTGTTCTCGTTGAAATTGTTGTTCTGTTGTTGATTGACTTTCATTTGAATCTTCTTTTTTATCTTGTCTTTTAGTTGACATATGTATTATTGATTATAATCATCATGGCATATAACTAAGAGTAAACAGTACAATTGATTGATTACCATTAGTATGTATTAATAATAGCGTACATTGCTGCTAAAAAAAATCCCGGTCATCTACTAATAAAGAATTAATGGTTATATCCTCAAATGAAGCAAGCAATTAAAAAGGTTAAAGATTCCATTACCCTTGTATTTTCTCCTATGAGATTGTCAAATTAAGTTAAGCTCATTAGCCGTCATTACTGGCAAACGATAATCAGAGAGTATTAAGCATAATTATTTGGATTTTTTTTGTATATGGTTTTATGCTTGTATGGGGTCAGTAAATGTATAAACCTTGAAACCATAGCTTTCGAATATTTCTTTAAGTAGGTCTACTAAACCTGCTTCCACATCAATGATGAGTATGGCTTTGGGTGTTACCATGCCACTATTACTATGAGATATAAAAAAATTAAATCTTATTTTGATGTTTTTATGATTATCAAAGTAACATAGTGTTTTTAAGCTTATTTAAAATAAAAGATATTAGGTTATAATATAATAATTATCTTGTATTATACATTAACAATTCAACTAAAAGATATTCTAGAATATGATAAGTTGATAAGTTATCGGTTAAAGAAAAAAATTAACCCACAAGTCGTTACTAATGATTGATTTCAAAGAATCACCCTAGTTGTTGGTTTATTATTATTTATTTCTTGATTAGATAATAACCAATCAATCTTTTTTTTCAAGTCTTTCAATAATACTGGTTTATATAAAACAATTTTTTCAATATCGATTATGCCTTTTTGTAATTGTTGAATATAGTTTATATTTGCAGTAGTAAAACAAATTATTACATTATTATCAATTTCTTTTATTTTGTGATATAATGTCATTCCATCCATATTTGGCATTTTCAAATCAAGTAAAACCAAATCGTGACTATTCTCTCTGAAATTATTGAAGGCTTCAACAGGATTAGTATATGCATCGACATTATAACCATTACTTTCTAAATATATGGCAAATAAATCAGTGATATCTTTATCATCATCTATTATCAATATTTTTAGTTTAGACTTTGACGTATGAACTCACTTTAGATTAATAAGCAATATTATTTATTAGGATTAGAGACATTTACACTATTATCTTATCTGATAGTAAAAATTGATTTTGAATTATTTAATACTACTATTATTCTATTACTATCAGGCTTTTTGCTGAATATCGATTGTTGAAATTAAATATTGAATTTCATTTTTTAATCTATCAAGGTAAACAGGCTTTTCTAATATTTTATCTATCATTGTAATGTATGATTTATCGTAAGGAAGATTGTCTTTGATAAAAGCACTAATAATTATTGTTTTTATTTTGGAATCTTTATCTTTTTCTCTTATCTTTTTTATCAAATCTAAGCCTGACATTTGTGGCATTTTATAATCAGTAATAACTACAGAACAATTCTTTGGATTTAGATAAAAATATTTTAATGCTTCCAGAGGATTTTGAAATGGTATTGTATTGAATCCATTAGATGATAAATATTCAGTAAATAAATCGAGAATATCTTTTTCATCGTCTACCAATAATATATAATAATCGTTATTGTTAGAGGATTCCATTAACATTACTATAGCTATTGCAGTTAATAAAGAATTGTTTTATTTATCGTATAATTGATAATAGTTACCACAATATTCTTAACAATAATAATATAATTAATAGAAGTAATTGTAATGCATAACAATATCAAGAATATAAACAAAAAGCTTAAAAATATTTGATAAGATAAACATATAGTTCAACAATTAAATAAATAATTACAAAGCTATTGAATTATTCATTTAATGTCATACTGTTAGAAGAGTTTGGCAAACTCTGCATTTGACTTATAGTTGTAGATAACTTGGCTACAATCTTGGACTAATCCTTCTTCCTAAAAAACTTACTTTCATTCTCAATTGACTGAACCCATATATACATCGGGCTCATAGATTTGTGAATTGTTTTTTACACAATATTTTTTGGCCCAAAATAAGACTATTACATAGTATTTAGATTTTAATTTTAGAAACTTATTTTAAATTATTAAAACACATTGGTAGATAGAAATTATTTCACATATAGGTTAATCCTTAATAGGTAACTACTGTAGCATTGGTAAATAGTTTAGGTGTTATTTCAGCAGTTCCCATTATTGCTCCATCAATTATGTCATTAGGTTCAAATCCAGCTACTTCTAAACAGACACCACACACTACAACTTTACCTCCATCTTTAATAAAATTAGTAACATTCGCTACAACATTATCGAGATTCAAATGATGGTGAGGATTTTTTACACCAACTTGTACTCCTTCTATGCTAAGGAGAAGAGTAATATTATATCCTAAATTCT
The DNA here is from genome assembly GCA_036376955.1 of Nitrososphaeraceae archaeon. GTDB lineage: Archaea > Thermoproteota > Nitrososphaeria > Nitrososphaerales > Nitrososphaeraceae > TH1177. Next base: position 621 of record DASUZI010000080.1, on the reverse strand, counting down.
TTAGGTTAGTTGCATCAGATATAACGATAGAAGCCCTCCAAGGGTCATTGCTTGTTAAATGATATACAATTGGATTAGCATTTTTTTTAGTAATGTTTTTTGAAATGTCATCTTCTCCATAAACATTTGGTGGAAAAGCTACTCCTATAACTATACTGCTAAATATCAAAATCAGAGAATATTTTTTCATATCAAAATTAGCATACGTCAATTTAATTTTAATATTTCTAAGATAAACAAAATAAAATCATTTTAAAAGACAGTCATCATGTTAATAAAACTTATACTACCAATAGGGTTCACATATATTTAGCAAGTTTGTAAGAATTAATTCTACCTAATTACTATAAATTATTTGCTATAACAATTATTGTATTATTTCCATTCCCAAATCATCCCAGATTTCTTTCCATCCGACCAAGATTTGTATTCATATAAACCTATCAAATTGTCAAGGAATGCAAGTTTTCCATCAGAATCGGTTTGAAAAATTAGAATACCATGATATGTATCAGTTCCATTTTTATCGGTTATTCCTAAATCTTGTCCAGTATATGTTGCAATTTCGCCATCTTTTGTAGCTATAATACCATGCCCTGTACTAGTAGAAGTATTACCACT
>DASUZI010000079.1:0-5553 GCA_036376955.1 Nitrososphaeraceae archaeon | reverse complement strand
TTAGGAAAATAAGATAATAGAATAATAATGACTGAACTTCAATTTTTTAATTACATTTTATATTTTATAATTCTAAGTGATTAAATTTAGAGTACTCTGCTACTATTACTAATCGTTTCAATGTTACATTGATAGTATTTTGACAGTTGTGATAGTTATGATAGAGATATAATTTTGATAGTGATTGCAAAAGAAAGGATAGCAATTGACGGTTGATCGTCGTCAATAAATAGTGATTGTCAAGACCTTATAGATATATTTTCAATTTCATGTCTAAAACCCAAAGATTTTTATTACTTTTAAAATAAAAATATATTACTAAAAAACCAACATTCCACTATTGACAAATATATTTCCTAAATAATAAAACCAAGGTAATGTTTCTTGACTATTGTGGAACTTTTACAAAAATGAGAATTATAGTAGTAATTCTAACTCGACTTTTAACCATACTAATCCTACCAATTTATATAATTTTTGATCAATATCAAAAATCATTATATGATGTAATAATAATTCATATTATAGGATCTTACAATACTGTATTTTTGCATATTAGAAATTTATATAAAACTTTTCTAAGATCTTACTATTTTACATTTTTTTTCGATAGGATAGTAATTTTTCTTTAATAATTCAGATTTGATCTGATCTAGATTTTGTATCTTTATTATTAGAATCTGTATGAGGTTGTGTTAGGTTATGCATAGAGTAATTAATGACTTCTAATATATGCCTCTATATTTTTGCGCAGTTTTACTATATTTTCGATTCTATTAATGGATGGATTATCCGATTAATTATCTCCAAATAGGGTAGACATACAGTTTATACATATGATGATGGCAGCACGTGGGCTCCTCAAGCCTATACATTTGTATTTTAAACATATTGTATTCACTGATAAAAAATAATATTGAGAGTATGCAGTATTTCAAAGATAGATCTGAATCGTTTGATTATTACTATACTTGTGTTAGTATTAAAAGAAGGGCAATCTACAACATGTATACAATTGGATAAAGTTATTCGTCTATTTACCTGATGCAGATGTAAAGAAATACGATTCTATTCTAAATTGGAGGTGAAATAGTCTTAAATTAAGAGCCACATTTACTATTGAATATAAAATTTTATTAAATTAAAATAAAGCCAATATCAAATGTAAATATGACATAGAAAATTATAACAATTTTTAAATTTTATTTTTGATTAGAATTTTCTTTTGCATTGCTAAATTCCCCTGCTAAACATTGTGAAAGTAGTAAAACTATTCTCAAGGTAAGAAATCTCTTGTAATTAATAACCAAATACCCTTATGCAATAAGTGGAATTATTGATGCATTAAGATTGTATTTGAATTAATTTCTATATCAAAAACGTTGTATATAAAAGCAATAAATTTTGGCTGTTATTATATGTATCTTTCTATGACAGAATTGGAAAAATTGATCATATTAAAAAAGTTCTACTTCAATGGAATCAATCATTGTACAATGAATTCTATGATACCCTCTATTATCCAAAGATAGAAAAATATGTAGGCTGTATATGGTAAATAAACAAGAGACACACAATTAAGTATCGTTTTTAAGTCATGATAAAAAACTTAGACCTAAGAATATTTTACAGATAAAAACAAAGTATACAAATCATTTCTTAATAATAATTATAAGTAAACTGAATTCTTATTAGAGAACTAGAGCTGAACTGTAGTCGCTGTATAATGTAAATACTCCTTTTGACCGTAAGTTTATTACAATTAATAAATTATATAGAATAGTTATAAGAAATAAAGCTTAAATATTTCGAGGTAAAGTATAAGCCACGTGACAAACATTAGATTTCAACCGGGAAAATTTTTAATTATATTATCTATTTTCTTATTTTATGCGATTTACTTAGTTTCGCCAAAAATTGCTAATTCCATTGATTCTATAGAAGAATCTAATTTGATGCAACGTGCATATGAATTTCTAAATGAAGGAGAAACTGAATATGCATTAAAGTTATATGATGAAATTCTTAGGGTAAATCCTACTCATATTCATGCATTAAATTATAAAGGATTAGCATTGGCCAGCCTAGGCAATTATGAAGAAGCTATCCAATGGTACGATAAGGTTCTTGATATTAATCCAACTGATCTTTCTGCACTAAATAACAAAGGAGTAGCACTCTATAATCTTGGTTATTATGAAGAAGCAATCCAATGGTACGATAAGGTTCTTGATATAGACCCAAATGACAGTGATGCTAAATATAATAAAAATATAGCTTTACTTAGTTTAAACAAATCGAAATAAAAGAATGTCTATTAAAAGCCATTTGAACTACCATAATGATGATAAGAATTTATCTAAATATAATAACTAAATCTTTATCAATAGGATGAATATTGATGTATACCACTTTTTCTTAGCTATGATTTTTATTTTCAGGTCTATCTAACCAAAGTTCAGATAATCTCATTTTCCTTCTTAATTTTATAATTTAAAATTATCTAAAGATAGTCGATAGTAATCAAGCTTATCTGGATCGTATTTTTGAATTATTTTTATGGGTTCGCCATTATTTATTCTTCGTATTAATACATCTCGATGAACATAACCGGTGACATATTTATATCCATTTCTTTTAGCTTCAGTTAAAAACTTCATTCTAAGATTGTGACCTCCACTTTCTCCCCAATAACCGGTTTTAATATTTATTCTTTCTAGGAAAATCGTATTTTTCTGTCCAAAATTTTCTTCGACAGTTCCTCTTCTTAACTTGTAGTATTCAAGTGGACCACCTTTGGCAAATCCAATCACTGTTCCATTAATTTCATTCAACCTTAAAGTAACTAGAATGGTTTTAGAATGCTTTGTTGATCGGGCAAATTTTTTTTCGTTATTAATTTCAATAGGATTGTTAAGCTCCTTATAAAGACTTAGAATTTCACTTAACGTAATTTGATTGATATTTTTATCTTCTGAAATAAACAATAAATTGATCTCTCCTTTTCTAACGGCGTTTCTTATCTCTATTTCTTTTAGGAATAATTCTTTAAATTTTTCTATATTGTTTTGAAAATTCTCTTTATATTTTTCGGATATTCCCCCTAATACGAAATCAAGCATTTCTTTCTCTTTATTTAGTAAAGAAAAAAACTTCACTGATTCTTTATTTATACGTGATGGATGCCATCCTAGTCCATGAGCATTCCGTCTAGCTAGTTCTAAAGCATGTTCAAAACCATCTAAAGCATAACCTGCAACTCGTTCAGAAACTGAGAGAAACCAACCTAAATCTTCATAATGTTTTCTTTTCTTTGTATCATTATTAGGTATTCCAGCATCTGTAAATAATTGATTCATTCTAGCTATTGCATGCTCAGCTATCTCGTCCTGAAATGGATAGGCTGTTCTATGAATAATTGCAATAACTATATCTATATCTAAACCCGCCTCATCAATAGATTCTTTAATTTTCTTATCATTTCTTATATATGATTCAACAGCATCTTCATTTGGTTTTTCAAACCTTTTAAGTGGATCAAAATCATGATAGAGAGCCGAAGTGAACAGATACTTTACATCCATTAAATCAAAGATATTACTTCTATTGTTGTTCTTTTGGCCAAATACTGCAAGTAATGTGAAATAAGTGGCTTCTAATTCGTGTTTTATATTATGATACCCATAATAATCAACCCCTAGGCCATTGATAGAAAATTCGGTTATTGCATGTTCCATGGTTTTATCTAACCATTTTGTTGAAATACCCAAACTGTTACCTACCTGGATTATTCTATTTTTTAGTATGGCCTCATCTGTTTGACCAAACTTGTATTTTATCCACCAACGAAGAAGATGTAATTTTTTATGAAATTGATACCATTCATAAGTTGATTCCGCAAGTGGATTGGTAAATGAAAAGTCCAAACTAGATCTCTCCTGAGAATCTCGTTTAGACAACACTACCTTAAACACCAAAGATATACAATATAGTAATATCTGAGTATAAATAGCTTATATTTATAAGATTCATTTTGTACGGTCTAATTCTTTGTAATAATTTAAATATTCCATGTAATTATTTTAAAAATATGATAAAAAAATAATAATAGTATCCACCTATACTCTAGTAAGGAATAGAATAGTAAATTCTCATTAGTATAAGATTTGGAATTCCTGTTGAACACAAATTTCTTTTTAAAGAGACTTATTTCTCAATTTAGAAAGCATATGTAGAATAATTATCATACCATTTAAGGATGAATTTGTATTATTTCCAATTAATTAGACTATATTCCACTTCTCAGCAACCACCATATAATTAGCATTTATCACAATATTTATCTATGTTTCCACTTTTGATAGAATTTCTATTTTGTGGAGATTAATTTTCAAAATCTCTATGGTTTTTTACAAAAAAACCCATTACAAAATTCAGTAAATTCATTTTTATTTATATTTATCGGAATAGGTAGCTATAGGTTTTTAGTTTAATATCTTCTAAAAAAAAATAACATAAGAGGAGTTAATTTTAAGAATTAAATTACATAGTATTAAAACCATATTTATTCATAATTTCTTTAACCTCTTTGTCACTCACCTGATCAAAGTGTTCATAGAATTGACCGACTGCAGCAAAGTCATATGGACTAAAAATAACTATTACTTTATCTGCAATTCGATTTAGTTTATCTAAGATACTGCTCTCAAGAGGTGCAACAGGTACAGCAACAATCAATTTTTTACTAAAATGTTTTTCTTTTAACCATTTGACAGCAGCAAGTATTGTTGCTCCCGTCGCAATACCATCATCTATCAATATAATGGTTCTATCTTTTAGCTTATTATGATATTCTTTGTTACCCCTAAATTCCATTAATCTCCGTTCAATTTCATTTTTTTGTAGTTCGACTTGTTTAGAAATATATCCAAATGATGTATTAATCCTATTAACGATGTCTTCATTGATAATATAACTTCCATCCGCCATTACAGCACCAATTGCAAGTTCAGGATTATTTTCTGCTCCAATTTTTTTACATATGATGATATCTAATTCTACATTGAGTTCTGATGCGACTATATCACCTAAAATAACACCTCCTCGAGGAATAGCCATAACAATAAAAGATTCTTTTTTTACTTCTGCACTGAAGGCACTTTTAATATATAATTTTAACTTATCAGCTAGTAATAGACCTGCCTCTTTTCTGTCATGAAATTTAGTTGTCATATACTTATGAGAGAAAATATATTATATACACTCATTTAGACTTTTTTTAAGTTTACAATACTTGCAAGTAATAAACAAATTAAGTTTTAATGAATTACACCTTTTGTTTATGATCATATTTGTATTAAACTACTAAAGGGATCATAGTGTATAGTTACAAATGTGACTAACTAAAATTAACAACTGCAATATGAATTATTAAATCTATAAGAATATATTAATAATAGAAGGTTCAAAATTTGTTATCCAATCGAACATGTTGTCTATAATTGATAGGTTGTGAATATTTCTTTTTTTTAAACCTTTTATTGATATATTATA
>DASUZI010000078.1:0-2081 GCA_036376955.1 Nitrososphaeraceae archaeon | reverse complement strand
TCTATATGATTTATTGCCATTTTGATTCTAGCTTCATCTTTATTATTAGCTTCCCTACCTTCTAACAAATATTCTGATGTATGGACAAGTAGATTAAACGTAAGAAACCGATTCATAGCTGCAATATTTATTGAATTTCCTAAATAAGTCATTTGTGATTGGTAATAAGAGAGTATAATAAAACTAGAAATAATGAAAATAATTTGAATACAAACAAATATTACTATTTTAGAACCTATTTTAGAATGAATATATTTCAGAGAATCAGTATAATTTTTTGACATTGATGTTATATAAAGAAGGTATATTATTATAATTTTATGCAGCCATCTAATGTCATGGAATGGAAATCCTTTCCAAGTATCCTCATCACCAATAGTTGCTTGTGAAATTTTAATTTCTCTATGGAAGATCGAAGTTTTTGGAAATGCGAGGTCTGTTGATTCTAACAGGAGGTTGTAATGGATGTTGAAATTGATAATATAGCTTTACCACAATTACAAAATCACATCTAATCTTGCCTAATGTAAAGGAGTAGATTTATTTATTGAATGATGTGTGTAGTAAATATTAATATGTTATAGATTTCTTTTAAAAAAAGTGTATGAATGATTTGTATATAGAAATATTGCATACCTTCATGAATCATTTTTTTCAATCTCCATTATTTTAAATCTATTTTTTGGATTCTGAATGCTAATATTTTTTTTCTAGTTTCTACAATAGTGATAGAAAATAAGAAAGATACTCATGATTAGGTAAGAAAATTGGAAAAAAAGGTAAGGAAAACATTTTTTATAAAAAACATATTCAAATTTGTTTATTTTTAGAATTTTTACCTATTATTTATTCCTCAACTAATCATAACTCTAATAAATTAATAGCCACATTAAATAATTAAAAAAATTATTATTTTATGAGTTTATATCAAAATATTTTTATTGTAGGTTGATCAGGTTCAACTTTACTTTCAATTGTTGGAATAATAAATAAATCTAATCTTTCTAATTTATTTTTTAGATATTAATAATGGTTATTTGATCTCTTATTTGATAGGAAATCAATTAATTTTCACATTGTTTTGGTAGATAAAAATTTTTCTCAATAGAGTAATCTATTAATTATTGTCCTCATTTATCTTTCTTTAGAAGTTAATTCAATAACCTTCTATTATTTAGAGGGCTAGGTGAGTGATAGAAAGGTCTGGCGATGGACTGAATCTTACAATTTGCTCATAATATTATATAATTAATATTTATCATTATTAATAATTTGATCTAAATAGTTTACTATTTAATAGCCAGGAGTTGAATGGTCAATAGGGATAAACAGTATATAATTGAGATTTATCTTTAACGCCTACTTGTAGCGAACAATAAAGTAGCATTTTTCAAATCTTAAAATATTAAAATCTTGTTTTTTAGTCAATTAAATAATAATAACAAATTGTCATAGCCCGAACTATCACATGACAATATAGCGGTTGACTTTGGTCCAGACTATGACAATAATGGATTCAAGTGGCTTTTCTATTAGGTGTAATCAATAATTAATTTTACTGTCAATATATTTATCAATTAAGTATGCATCATAGTGTAGTTAGGTGATATAGATTTTTAATTAATTATCATTACTTATTATCTTCGTTAATAAAATAAATATATATTATTCTACTTGTTCCCACCTATTGTTACTTTCAATCAAATCTCAATTAATCGATCAAATCATCATTTGTATTTTTATTTAAATTTGTTACTTGTAATAATTGATCTGTAAATTTATTATCGTTTAAAAATTTTACGTTAAAACAATTATCACATATCCAGATTCTTCGAAGTTTATTAGGAGGACTGTTTTGTTGTATGATTACGAGTTTGGTTGCTCTATTCCAACATTTATGAATTCCTTCAATATAATTTTCACATCTTATTTTAATCAAACTCACCTACACAGATTTATTATTATTCTTTCTATTACTTTTAATATCTGTTTTCTGTGATTATTAATAATAAGTATATTATGATTTCTAATGATCATTCAATATTTATTATTTAATTAAATAATGGAAATTTAAATATAAT
>DASUZI010000077.1:0-3761 GCA_036376955.1 Nitrososphaeraceae archaeon | reverse complement strand
AATTAATTGATAAGTTTATTTAGTAAATTTTTGACGTCTTAAATCAGTATTTATATTACTGACAATTAAATCCATATGCCTATTGCAAAATTTTCAATCACTTTACATATAATAAGTTTTCCTGAAAATAATGTATACTTTCTATAAATATAAGACTTTTTTGGATTATAACCAATTTCTGTAATTTTTTTATAGGTTTCTAATTTATTTTTCAAAATGATTATACCTATTCCCTTTTCTTTTTTTCTTATTTCATATATGATATTATTGGGAAGGTTTTTCAAGTAAATAGTAGAACTTGCAGTTGCAAGAACCTTTTCGCTACCTTTAGAGATTATATTTATTTTTCTCTTTATAATATTATTTTTTTCAATTTGTTGCTTAATTACTATCTTAGTTAATGAATTAGATAGAATTTGTAAAAATTGTTCTGTTGTACCAGTATTTATTAAAAGAATCTTTTCAAGAGGATTTAACTTTATATTACTTTTCTTCTCAAGTTTTAAAACATCCCTTAAAATATTAGAATTAGATTTAATATTAATAATAAACATTGAACTAATTAATATAAAATCTAAAGTATATTATAATGTTCAATAAAAAATCGACATACAGTAAGTAATACTGCGAATGATATAGTTAGTAAACTTATAACTTTTAGGGAACGTTCTAATTTCCCTGCGTTACAATCTACAACATCTTGAGGGTTTCTTTTTAGTTCTTTATATTTTCGAGAAATTCTTATCTCTATGTATGCGACTAAAAATGCCATTATCGATGAAATTAAAGATAATACTGAAATAGAATTAGTTTGAATAACAAATCCTGCCAGTAAAGGTAGAGCCCCCCAAGATACTGCAAACCAAAAGTTGTTATGAAATAATCCATTAAATAATTCAAAGTTATAAGCAAATAAAAAAAATCCTTCGATAATTGCAATAAATAATAACAAAGGAGCAAATGTAATAATATAATAAATACCTAATATATAGGACACAGAAAGTCCTCCTATTACCATTAATCTCAATTCAAAGGTGGAAAAATAATTACCCCAAGGTTTAATTTTTTTTGAACCTAAGTTATCTGCAGCATGAGCTGAAACTCCCAGGGCTAAAAAATAAATAATAAAGATAGATAGAACCCTATCCCAAGCTATAGATTCTGAAAGCATTGAACCTATTATTGTAAACGAGATACACATTCCAGTATATGGAAGGAATAGCATTCCAATAAAAGCCCTGAATTTCAATGGGCCAAACCTTGGTACGAACCATTCGTTTATACGAATAGATTTAAAGTTGTTGTCATTCATATCTTAAAAGCAGATATGAGTGCAGAGGTTTGGCATGTATAATATTTAATATCCAGAGATCGAAAACCTTTCTTTTCTAATGCTATTTTGAGATCTCTAGTCCATGTACTCTGTTTTATAACTTCATCTAAATTATCAAAAACGTATTTCCATGAATCAATAATTTGTCCAGCCAATTTTAGAATCTTAAAATAAGAGTTCCACAGAACTCTCATTATTTTATGTAAAGGGTACACAAAATCAAAGAAAATAACTAATCCATCCTTTTTGAGTAGACGCCATAATTCATCAACCATGAGAGAAATCTTTGCATATTTAGCCAAATAACACGACACTATACAATCAAAACTTTCTGATTTAAAAGGCAATAATTCTGCCATGGAATTAACCAAAAATGAATATTCTCTTTTTGCTTTGGCATTAGAGATATAACTATATGTCAAATCAACCCCAATAAGGTTTTTAAATGGTATTTTAGAAATGAATGATGAAAAAATTCCTGTCCCACATGCAACATCTAGTATATTTTTATATTCTGGAGTAATAAAATTAGCAATATTTTGTTTCCATAATGAATCGCAACCAAATGTAGTATATTTTACTATTCGATCATAGCTAGCTGCATTTTGGTTAGAAAAAAACTTTTTTGCAATAGATTGTCCATCATGAATCAATTTAGTTTCACTGTTCTACTCGCCTATATTATACTATACCTATATAAAAATATTCAAAATTTATTAAAATCTTTATTTATTGATTTCTTATAATAATAAATTTCTTTTTTATTAAGTTCGTAAATATGATCTCGTTAAATTGGATTTTTTTATATACAAATATTAATAATTTAATAAAATTATGTATTCAATATTAACCTCACCATATAAAAAAATAAAATAAATATACATCTAATCATTACAATCATTTATAAAATTATAACAATTAAAGAATCTATGGAGAATATCGATCATAACTAGCATCATCAAATTTAATTGAATAAAGTGTATAATTGCAAATACAAAACCTTATCTCTATTTTATCGAAATAAATTTATGAAGTACAACAAAAAAACGATTTGCTTAAATATTTATTCTAATTACCTTAGTTAATGAGTAAATATTTAATTTTGTTACCTATTATAATGGCTATTTCTCTCATCATCACATTATTTACTTCCCTAGCATATGCACAGAAAAATGCAACTATAACTCCTGACTGCGGTACAGAAGACGGTTTTGAAGTAAACCTAGAAACAGATGGATTCCTACCAAATAGTAATGTACATTGGGACTTGGTTGATATAAAAAATAATACAATTGCACTCTCAGGTTATTTTACAACAAATGGTAGTGGAGGTTTTGAAGAACGTACATTTGTTGATGATATTAGCAGTGGAGATTACAAAATAAAGTTCTTTGATGATGCTGATACAAATGATAGAGTGGATAATAATAAAACAGAACTTTCCCTAGACTTATCTATACCATGTAAAAACCAAAATAATAAATAAAATGTAGATTAGTAAAGGAACTATGAAAATCAGCATTGTATCTATCAGTTTATTTATTTAATCCTGACATACACATTCCCAATTATACTTTAAAACTTATTTTTTTGTAAAGCATTGATATTTCTAGCCAATGAATCAAACTTTCTTTTGAATTCATCTCTCATTCCTAATGGAACCTCATATTAGATGGTGAGTATATCAATAAGGCCAGTTTTAAGATCTCTTTCTCGCTGTGAACCATGAAACTTACCTCCATGTTCAACAATTACAAGATCAGATAAGATTTCATATTTCTTTTGAATTGCATCAATTGGACCAGTTAGTAATTCAAATGAGTTGGACATCTTTGGTTTTGGTTGTGTACTCGGGTTTTTTGCTATAATAAGTGAGTTAAGTATTAGTAGTTCCTGCAGTTCCTGCTACATTATTAGAAGTAACAATAGGAATTTGTTAGTTTGTTTACTCTATTAGGACAAATATGTTTCTTCTGACTAAATACTCCCTAGTAAGTATTTTCAGAAGTATTCCAATAGATTTGTAAACCACATCCATCCATAGCCACAGATTTTGGATAAATATTATTAGTTTGATTAAAAGTCATTTCCAACATCCATCCATAGCCACAGATTTTGGATAAATATTATTAGCTTGATTAAAAGTCATTTCCAATAATTATCATTCTTATCTTTTTCCTTTAGATATTCCTGCTTCTCGTCTATTAGCAGAGTAAGACGCATAATATTGTCTTCAGTTACTGATTCTTCAATTTTCATTTTTTTAAGGTTAAAAGATTTAGTTGTAGAGCGATTAGGATTATCTCCATCATAATAAATCGGTTTATCCTTTTTACCTTCAATATAAATATTTTTAGCAGATTCAAACATTTCATTTCTAACTACTCTATAGATAAAAGCATATTGTTCATTCAAACTCATTGATAAA
>DASUZI010000076.1:0-2137 GCA_036376955.1 Nitrososphaeraceae archaeon | reverse complement strand
GATTGACAACATTAGAACAAGCAGAGATATAAATTTGCAATTGAGAATATATCGTTAAATATTTTTTTGTCTTGATTTTTTCAATCATTAACAATATTTAGATATACTCTAATTAGTTTAAATTTCTCTTCGTAATCCATAACCGTTGTAATTCAAATAGATGGTATTGTTCGACCTATAAGGTTCCAAAGAATGTGTAGAATATAATTAGTAGAACAGTACTAAGAAGAGAGTGGATAGTTCGATAAGTTAAAGTAATAAATTTGTATACCAAATGGCACAAATGGATTTGAAAAAGGAATAAAATTTAATTCTACTTATTAATATTTGTCTTGTTACCACGAACACATTCTATACACCAAACTTCAGGGACTGGTATTCCATCAATATTTTTTCTTACTTCCATCCAAACAGATAAATCTGAACCACAATTTTTACACGTTCCATCATAACTTGTTGCTGCCATTTTAAAATAAATATTGATAATATAGTATAAAATTCTTTAATGAAAAATTGTATATAACGATATCGATTTTAGCCAAATACTGTTTTTTTGTTTTTATACTTGGTGATTAAGGCAAACCATTGAGTAACCTATATTTAATATTATCTTAATTCTTTCTTGGCTTGAATTAAGTTATACCTAATAAATCCACTGATATAATAAATTATATAGTATATGTTGTTGAAAGGTTCTACTTAAAGTTATTTAGTTAACAAATATGTAAAAGTCAGTATACAAGTTACTTTTTTTGATGTCTTTATTGATAATGTAATAAACGGTTACAGTAGGTCCAATACAAACGAATAAAATGATCTTTTTCAGAATTTGATAGCCCAAAAAATTCCGATAAGATAACAATTCACAAGGATATTAAAAGTTCTTATTCATATGATAATCTCTTGCACAATATTATAATTCATTATTTGTTGAATTATAATAGAAAGAATATTCTAAATAAAAATAGATTTATTTTGGGTACATTAAATCCTGATTATTATCTTTATCATCTCTAGGACCATGGTAGTCCTCTGGATATGCTTCCTCAACTATTTTTTCTATTGGTTCTCCAGTTGGCAATGGTGCATTCATATCCACCTTGTAAGTAAATAATTCCGGGAAGTTCTTTTGCACAATAACATTCCTCCCTACGGCAATTATCTCAGATTTAGGTATATCAAATCTCTCATTTCCATATCCAAAGACAACTATTTTATCATCCGTTTCTTTCATAACATGACCAACGTGATCTTCATTTTCTGTTCTTACTCCTTTATTAAATAATGAGTTTGGATACTTTCCTTCATAGGTTCCCAAATCAGTTTGGTTATCAGTTTTCCAAGGATCTTTCCTGCTGGTTGGAAGTGGATCATTACGATTAACACTATACTTACTTTCAATCTCTGAGAAGGTACGTCCAATAAGAACATTGGCGCCAACCTGTTGAATTTCTGAAATGGGTATATCATATCGCTTATTTTTTCCACCAAATACTACAATTTTGTCTGGTGTCTCTCTAACTACGTGTCCTAAGTTAGGCTCATCTAAAGCCTTTACTCCTTTATTAAAATATTTTCCAGATACCAATACAAATAGATTGTAACTGTTATAAATAAAGATTTGATATTAAAAGAAATAATGCTGAATTTGAACAGAGAGTAATGTTCTAAATATGAAAAAATTATGTATGAATATTGTTCTCGAGGAAAATTACAACATTCTGAATTTGAATCTCTTCAATAGTATGAGATTTATATTTAAATGATGAATATAAATACCTTTGCTAGCTATCTTTTTATTTCTTCATTTGTAATCCTAATTTTCTATCCTATAAAAAAATATTAATTCCGCATGATGAATATAAAATGTCAGATATTGCTTTAAACTATGAAATTTCTTTATTAAAAATCTCTAATGCTGAATTAATTAGTATTAATATAATCGAGGAAGATGTACTCTCTGCAAGAACACCTTTATCATTAATATAACGGGGCTTCTGTCTTTACAACGGTAAATTGCTTTGACAATCCACCAGCTAATTGTTGGAGATATACCTTGAATCTCCATTTTTTTATTATTTCATTTAAATAGACACCTATTATAATGATTTCAATATAGATCAATCTCAGAACATAG
>DASUZI010000075.1:0-3039 GCA_036376955.1 Nitrososphaeraceae archaeon | reverse complement strand
TATTAAGATTGATAATATATAAAATATTTAATCACAAATCCTTCTATTACTCCTATATAGACTTATTTAACTGAGGACCTTAAATAATTCTCATGTCAATCAATCCATTATTTTCAAAAATACTTGTTCCTATAGATGGATCTGAACCTTCTTTTCATGCAGCTCGTATAGCAAGTAACATTGCTGATAAATTTCAGTCAGAAATTATTGTTCTGTATGTTGTAGTCTCTCCTTCTAAATCTGAATATGCCAATTTGACAGGCTTAGTAACACCTAAACAAATTGATATGATTATTGAGAATGCAAAAAAAGAATCTAAAAATTGGTTTAAACGAATAGAAGATATGGTTAAAGAGGAAAATTCAAATATCAAAATATCTAGGAAAGTTATAATAACAGGAGTAGCCGTTTATGGTGAAGTAATACAATACGCCCAACAAGAAAATGTAGATTTAATTGTGGTAGGAACAAGAGGTCGTTCAGGTATAAAAAAACTGTTGCTAGGAAGTACCGCTTCTGGCGTAGTCACATACGCAAATTGTCCTGTTTTAGTTACAAAATAAATAAGCAATAATTAAAAAACTCTAAATATTCAATAAATAGATTTTTTTTAGTACTTTCAAATCTACACAATTTTGCTTCAATAATACATAATCAAAATATGAGATAAAATTAATTTTACTATATAAATTGTAAATAATTTGATATATCAGATCTCCTCTTGATATACAGTTTGAAAATATAATCTTTAATTAATAATTTAAAAATATTCAATTAAGATATCTATTAATATGAAATACAATTACATTCAAACATCACAAAATTAATTAGTTCTAAAATTTATTTATGAAAAGGAATAGAAAATTTTACTATAATAATAAATATATAATTTGGAGAATCACATTTGCTCTATTCTACAAGTTTATAAAGAAAGCTAAAATTATACTGGTATATTACCATGCTTCCTTTTGGGACCTTCTTCTCTTTTTCTATTTATTGATTTAAGAGCAGAAATTAATCTTCTTCTGGTTTCTTTTGGTTCTATAACATCATCAATATATCCTTTTGAAGCCGCAATGTAGGGGTTTGAAAATTTTTTTCTATATTGTTCTACTAATTCTGTTTTTTTTTCATTAGGTTTGAGGGAAGTAGCAATTTCTGTTTTGAATATTATATCACATGCTCCTTCAGGACCCATAACTGCTATCTCTGCATTTGGCCAAGCAAAATTATAGTCAGCTCCAATATGTTTGCTATTCATTACATCATACGCCCCACCATATGCTTTTCTAATAATTACAGTGAGTTTGGCTACCGTTGCCTCTGAAAATGCATAAAGAAGTTTTGCTCCATGTCTAATAATACCTTCCCATTCCTGATTAGTACCAGGTAAAAAACCAGGTACATCTACCAAGGCTATTAATGGAATATTAAAACAGTCACAAAATCTTACAAATCTAGTTGCTTTGTCACAAGCATTAATATCTAAAACTCCAGCTAATACTTCTGGATTATTTGCAACTATTCCTACTGAATTTCCATCAAGTCTAGCAAAACCTATAATTATATTTTTTGCCCAATATTTCTGAACTTCCAAAAATTCACCATTATCTATAAATTTTTTAATGAGTGATTCCATATCATATGGTTTAGTAGAACTAGATGGAAGAATATAATTTAGCTCCTCATTTTCTCTTGTAGGGTTGTCTTTGGTATCCATTATTGGAGGAATTTCCAAGTTATTGGAGGGAATATAGGATAAAAGTTGATGTAATATTCTAAAGCACTCTTGTTCATCTTCTGCTAAAAAATGAGCAACACCACTCTTTTCATTATGAATTTGTGCACCACCTAAATCATCGAAACTAACCTTTTCATTAGTTACCTCTTTAACAACTTCCGGTCCTGTCACAAACATAAATGATGATCGATTCATAATTATAAAATCCGTTATAGCTGGAGAATATACAGCTCCACCAGCACATGGACCCATAATAAGAGAGATTTGTGGAACAACACCAGATGCTTTTACGTTTCTATGAAAAATATCAGCGTATCCCCCAAGACTTGCTACTCCTTCTTGAATCCTAGCTCCACCTGAATCATTAATTCCTATTATCGGAACTCCTTGTTTTAATGCTAAATCCATAATTTTACATACTTTATGTGCAAATGACAGACTTAAAGATCCACCGAATACTGTAAAATCATGAGAAAAAGCGTAAGCCAATCTACTATTAATTAAACCATATCCTGTAACAACTCCATCTCCTAAAATCTTTTTACTATCCATTCCAAAATCAAAACACTCATGTGTAACAAAAGGATCTATTTCTACAAACGATTCTGAATCAAATAATAAATTCATTCGTTCAAATCCGTTCAATTTACCTTTTTGTTTTCGGTGTTTCTGTTTTTCCATTCCTCCTCCTAAACTATGTTCTTTTCTTTTTTTTTCTAGTTCTTCTAAACCCATAGAATAATAGAATAAATATAAAATGATAAAAACTTTATAATTTGTAAATTCAAGAATATTAGTATTGTTTCAAAATGCCAAGTGCCCAACCAAATGGGATTATATTATTACTTTTTTATTTATACTTTTAAACATATTTAGAGGGAATGATCATATATAGTAAAAGTTAAAGGATTGAAATGATTTATTCAGCTCTAATTATAAAGCTACAATATGTAAATAAAATAAATAAAAAATTGAATATGAAAAAGTTTTACTTGTATGATAGAATAGAATTTAACGATTCTTTAAGATATGCTGATGTCGTAGAAGATGTCGCACATCTAGCAATGGATCTTGATTATCATCAACAAACAGACTTACGGGATTATTTAATTTCACAATACATTAAAAAGAGCAAGGATAAAAATATTATCAAACTGGTTTATTTTATGATGTGTTACAAGGCATGTGTTAGAACTAAGGTATCACTCTTTCGTGCAAGAGAAGATCATATCAATCCTAAAAAGAGACTTCCTTTTGAAAGAGAAGCAAAAAAACATTTAAGACTCGCAAGAACATAT
>DASUZI010000074.1:0-10148 GCA_036376955.1 Nitrososphaeraceae archaeon | reverse complement strand
TTATGTTCTTTCTCCCATTCATAACTTTGAGTATCATTATCTTTAGCAACAATCCAAAAATCATAATTTCCACCAATGCGATCTCCTGCTTTGTTAAGCTTTATTTTTCCTGATATTCCATCATCAAATGAATCGGCAGTTTCAACAATGATCTCTTTAAATGATTTTTTGGTTAAATTTTCATTATTACTATTGTTAAAAATAGTATTATTTTTATCAAGGCTTAGTGCAGCTATCCAATAAGAATCATAAGCTAATGCAGAATATGTTATTGAACTTACTTCATGTAATTGTTTTTCTAGTAATTCTTTGAGATCATGTAATTTCTTTGACTCACTATCGATTGAATATAAAGGATTAGAAAGATTTGTTTTCATTGCAAATGCAGCTGAATCAACATTCTTTGTTATCTGATGATTTTGTGCTATTTTATCACTGCCATACCATCTCACTTTTCCGAGGTTTTCATAAAGGGTTGATTGAATTAAAATAGGTGTTATCTCGTCAAAAGATATTACATATACAGCTACAGAATTAGCACCATATTTCTTTATTGATTCAGCGACTATTGCATTTAATTTTTCTAATTCCTGATTCCACATTAGGAAGTTTATCCTATGTAAACTAGTGGCAAATTTGCCTGTATAAGGTTTATAATTAATACCTTCTTCTACTTCTCCTCCTAGTTTTTCAAAATAATATTTAGTCGATTTATAGAGATCATTACTATATAAACCGCCTCTCCAGATAGGAACAATAACTTTTATACCGTCTTTGATCATTCTTTCTGCAACTATTTTTCCTTGGTAGGTATCATCAGGAACTAATCGAAAAAGATTGTCTCCCTCAATAGAAAGTGATGAGGAAGTACTAGAGTAACTAATAAGGGTAATATTATTAGCATCTGCGTATTCTTTGGCAGCTAAAACTGTACTACCGATAGAAGGTCCTACAATAATATTTGCACCATGTTCATGTAATTTTTTTGCGGCTACTAGGGTTTCTTCTGGATTTGTCTGTGAATTAGCCATTAATAGATTAAAATGTGATGAAGAATTCATTTCTTCAAAATGTTTGTTTACATCAAATTCAGCTTTTTCTAATGCTACCTTGACAGATTTACCAAGAGAGGAAAAGGAACCTGAAAATGGTAAAATAGCACCGATAACAAAATCCTTTTGAATATTCTCATTATATTGTAATGAGAGTTGAGGATAAGAAGAACTCTTTTTTATGAAAAAATCTTTGCCTTCATCACCGCTGAAAACATTTGTATAATAAAAACCAGCAAATATTAGAAAAGATAATACTATAATGGAACTGAATAGAACCTTTTTGAAAATTACCTTTCTTCTTATACTTGTTATAGTCTTGTAAATGAGATCTTTTGACTGCCATTTGATATAATATCTAAGATACCATATAAGTCCAGCTGCAATTAATAAATAGTGTGCAGACAATAATAATGCAGACATCCATAACTGTTCAACAAATGCAGTTAGAACAATAATTGCAAACCAACTATCTCCAACAACTATTGCTAAAAATCCAATCAATTCACAGATCCAAGGAATAAAGTGATGTTTTTCATTCTTTATCTTAAGGAGGATCATCATTGCAAGAACAGTGAGAATGGAATTTAATGTAGGATACGCTATAGTGACAATAAAAAGCATAAGACCTCTGAAATTTGATAATTCCGTAAGATCTAGTGTCAAGTTTAATATATATACCAAAAATAAACCTGTACCCGAGATTATTAAAATCAGAATTTTTTTATTTGTAATGTGACCAAGTTTTTTATATATACTTATTAATCTAAATATTAGAAATCCATAAGCAGACATCAAGAATAAATCTGCCAAAGAAGGTACTGGAGATACAATATCAAGCACTACTTCATAATACGCCCATATTATATTAGCTATAAACCAGAAAATTAGACCAAGTGTTAGAAGAATATTAGTTTTATCTCCTCCTTCATCACTATCTTTATCTTTCAGGAGAATCATTGCAGAAAGTCCTGCAGCAGTAAGAGAATTTATTATCAATATCCAATTTGAAAAGACTATTTTACTGTCTGATTCAGCAAAAAAAATAATAGAATTTCCTATGACTATTGTAATAATTATTCCTAAAAAAAAATATATAGTAGTCTTCAATTATTCTCCTTTTGTATCATAGCGAGACCCAATTATAAAAACTTAAAACATCTAAGATCTAAAACTGGAATTCGATAAGTAACTTATCTTACAATTTATGAGTATACTAAGGATATTGAAACAGGAGTTTATTAGAGGAAATATAGATAAGGATCAGAATGATATATTAAAAGAAAATATAGCCGATGTTTTAAAATCTTTGGTATCTAAAAAAACTGATAATAATGCTGCTAATGATCGGATGTAACAAAAAAAAGACTAAAATTATGGTCATATAATATCATAATAAATTTATTCTTCACCAACTAAGATATTTAGATAATTATCTTAATTTATTATGTAGATATTCAAATAGTCAAATCTTTACTATCATAAGTATAAATATAGAACAAATAATATTCTTTTATGTTAAGATAATTTTAAAATAAAAAAATCAAGGTTTAGTTTTACAATTATTGGGTAGAAGTTACTGTTTATTCAACTAAATTCTTAGGGCGATGTTTGAAAAATTTTTGTAATACTTCTGCACCAAGATACGTTTTTGTATAGTAGATCATGTTGGAAAGTGAACTTTATAGTATCTGTAGAACGAAAGTTAATGAGTTAAAACCATTGTAAATAATGAAACCTTAGAATAGTTTAAAACCCATAGAACCTATATATTTGGATAATTTTGTAGGCCTAGAAAAAAATGAATGAAGATAGTGCTTTCTCCAATTCCAACAATGGAACAGAACTAAAATGTTCATTGTGTGAAGAACCCCTTCGTACTGAAAAAGATGAGGAAATGACTAAAGAAGTAATAGATGGTTCTACATACTTTTTTCATACTCAGAAATGTTTTAACGTGTACAAGAGATTAGAACAATTTTATGGTAAAAATATTAAAAATTTTATTGGAAATACAAAATTTGTTTTTGATACTTTCTGGGAGAAAGCCATTCCCAGTCCAGATGAAATTCAAGAAATAAAAAATGATAAATTCAGTAAACCATCCCTCAAAGTAATCGAGGATCCTGAAGAAGCAATACGAACTGCTATTAATCTTGTTCAATCTTCAGAGGATGAAGTATTACTACTTTTTTCTTCAGCAAACGGATTTAATAGGAGAATGGTATTGGGAGATGGTTTTCTTACTTTACAAAGATTACAAGATAAGACCAAAGGTAACATAAAATTAAGAATTCTAACTCCTTTTGATAAAAAGAATGTTCATGCAGTTAGCAGATTAATGGCTAAAGGAATCCACATTCGATATTTACCAGAAACTCTATATTTAACAGTCACATTTTTGATAGTAGACAGGAAATTCTCTATGACTGCTGAACTAGCAAACGATTATACAGAAATTCCTACTGAATCGATAGGGCTCTCAACCTTCTCTAATAGTAAAGCAACAGTATTATACTATATTTCTATGTTTGAGAACTTGTGGAAACAGTCAGACCTTTATGAAAAGACGGAAAGTCTTTATGAGAAATTAAAAAAAACTAATGAAACACAAATACAATTTATTAAAGAAACAGCACATGAGATTGGAAATCCAATCCAATCTATTTTAGGTCTCGCAGAAGTTATACTTTCTAACAAAAACCTTGAAGTTGTTCATTTAGATGATTTAATCAAAATAATTATCAAGAATGCTAAAAAAATTAAGTTACTTACAGACAATATATTAGAGGTTGCCCGTATTGACAGTCACCTTTTATCTCTTAAGATGGAAGAATTTGATCTTGTAGAGTTAGTAAAAGATTTACTAAAAGATCTGAATAACCAAATTCAAAATAAAAAGCTAAGTTTAATTTTAAAATGCAAAGAAGATTCAATTTTGATAGTTGCAGATAAATTGCGATTAAATCAAGTTTTTTTAAACATTATCAATAATGCTATAAATGTATTACAAGAAGGAGAAATTATTGTATTTTTAGAAAGGCAGGACAACAACACGGTATTGGTAAGAATAATAGACGACGGTCCAGGAATTCCATCAAATATAATGGATAGTCTCTTTACTAAATTTGTAACAGGCTCAAAATCAGGAACTGGTTTAGGTCTCTACATTTGCAAAAATATTATAGAAAATCATGGTGGAAAAATATGGGCGGAGAATAACAAGAACAAAGGTGCAAATTTTAATTTTATTATACCTATTAGATCTAAACAGTAAAATCATTTTCAAATGTTAAATGATAAGCATCTTTAATGCATATAGTCAGACTTATTAGATGGATCTGACATTAAGGCATTCCTAGATTCATAATGCATTTTAGATAAATAGATTAGAAAAGATGAAAAAATTAAAATTGGAAAGTACTTGAAAGTTCACTATTGCAAATTGTAATTATCGCTATTTTTTGCTTTTTTTCTTTCATGGTTTGTCTTACTTTTTTATATTCTGATGTATATGGATTTTCTCCACAATTAAAAACCGAATTCCTAACTAAGGAAGTACAAAATTACATATATTATGGCACAGATGACAGTTCTAATAAAACTCTAAAATATTTACAACAAAGTAGTGATCTCGACAGAGTATATATAACAAGTAATGGCACTCATCTTGAAATAAAATTTTTATTTAATGATTTTCTAAATAAGCTTAAAAATGCATTATTAAATAGTAGCACTGTTCCACAAAATCTTTTTATTAATATATTTTTAGACTCTGATGATGACGAAACAACCGGATTCTTAGGCTATAATTATAGGTATTTGTTAACCCATTCCAATGTTAATCTTTACAATAATGATAATAACAAATCAAAATTTACTCCTGCAACAAACTTTTCTCAAAATTTTACACAAAATGATTCAAATCATAGTGAGATTCTTGCGGGTGAGGAACTAGAAGAAATAATAGCAAGAACAATAAATTCGAAGGATTTAATCGAAAAACTTGAATGGAATATTAGAGGATATGAACTCTTGGATTATGATTTTCAACCACTATTCTTTTCCTCCAAGCTCACTAAAAAATATTTATCTATTATCCCAGATGGGTTTAAGGTTACTTTGGACCTTGCCCAAATAGGTTATCCTACAAAGTATGCAGTATTGGTTGAAGTTGGAAGGAAATCAGAAGACTACAAATTTTCCCATGTTTTTGGAAAAATACATGTTCCACGTCCAGATTTGAATTTAGAAGGTAAATCAATAAATATTAACAATGGCAAAAACTCCATTCTTCTAGAATTTAACAACACGGGTTTATACAAATTAAAAGTGAAAGCTGAACTATTAAAGACTGTTTTTTCTGATAATGATGATTTATCAATTAATTTTAGTAAGGAGGGAAATCAATTTACTCTACTAGGTGGAAAAGGTGTACTACCTCTTGATATTATTGCTAATTCTAATTATGACCAAAAAAATATCGTTATTCCCCTCAACCTATCTTATAGTGTTATAGGTGAAAATGATTTTATCGAATCTAGTTTCAATAATTCATTAACCAACGAAAATATATACAATAAAATACTTTACTTGAACCTTAACCTTATTAATGAAAGGAATCGTTTAATTAACTTTGATGAAATTCCCTCCCAATATATTGCAGTATTTCTTGGAGCTGTATTCAGCTTTTTCATCCCATCTATTACTAGATCAACCAAGGAATATCTTCAAAAAAGAACTGCCAATAAAGATCTAAAAAATATTCTTAAGGAACAGAATTCAGATAACCCTGATGCTTCAATTAAAAATTTAATAAATAAAGCCAAAATTCTAAAACATGAATTTATTAGAGGAAAGATAACTAAAGAACAATATGATATATTGAAAGAAAACATAGCGGATGTTATAAAAGATTTGATATCTAAAAAAACTGATACTACTACTAAAGATAAAGAGTAACATAAAAAGATACTATGGAATACATACTCTATCAAATTTTATTATTTGAAAGATTTTTTAATAATATTTTGGATTAATATGAATATTTAAATTGTGAACTTTCTTTATGAAGTTGAGTTATTAAAATATATTATAAATTACTGTCTGCTATTCACTATTACATTTATAGGATATTTCGGTTTGGTGAATCCCCCTAATCTTTTTGGTTCAAAACTTATACCTGCTTCCTCCCTTGCCCGAATTTTCCATTTTTGAAAGATTGTTGCTAGAGCAAGAATTCCTTCTTGAACTGCAAATGTTTCCCCGATACAAGATCTAATTCCTCCACCGAATGGAAAATATGCAAATCTTGGCAACTTGAATAAAAATTCTTTTGTCCATCTCTCAGGTATAAATTTATCTGGATCTATATAGTATTTTGGACTATTATGCATGGCATATTGACTCATAAAAATAACTGAATTACTAGGTATTACATATTCGCCCATTGTATATTCTTCATTTGTCAATCTTGATAATGCCCATACCGATGGTCTTATTCTAAGAGTTTCTTTAAATATTTTTTCAGCATATTCTAACTTTGGTAAATCATCTCCGGTTGGTAATCTTCCTCTTTCAAGCACCGAGTCTAATTCTTTCTGTAGTTTATCTTGAATCATTTGATTGGTTGCAAGGTAAGCCAATGACCATGTTAAGGCTGTAGAGGTGGTATCATGAGCAGCAAATAAAAATATCATTATTTCATCTCTAATCTGTTTTTCAGGTAATCCAACATCACCACTGTCTGGATCTTTTGCTTTCATGAGATGTGATATAAGGTTTGGTTTTTCAGGATTAGTCTTTTTAATATGATCCATTAGAGTATAAATTTTTTGATTTAAATAATCAAGAGAATCTTGAAATTTATTTTTCTGTTTTTTATTATCTTCATCGGTATTTGTGGGATTTTCAACAAGAATATTCTCAATCGGCTGATGTACCTGGGTAAATGATTCTAAAATATTTGTGAATGAATCGCTAACTTTTGAAAATGTATCCCTATCTCTAAAATTTATTCCAAATAAAGATTCAGTCATAACACCCATAGCCAACATAGTCATCTCTTGTAATACATCAATTGTAGTATTATCTTGCAAATTATCAGAAATGTTTCTTATGTTGTCAACTATTATATCGCTATATGATTTGATTGATTTAGGTAGAAATAATGGTTGGATAATTTTCCTATGCTGTCTATGTGAATCACCTTCATTTAATAATAGACCGTTACCTAAAAAAGGTCTTAATTCTGCTGCTCTTGTTTTAGAGAATAATTTGGAATCTCTAGTAAAAATTTGTTCTATATAATCAGGATTACTTAAGATATACGCATCTTTTTGTTGTAATTTTATGTAAATAATATCTCCATATTTTTGTATTAAATCCATTAGAAAAGTGAAAGGATTATCATTAACTTTAACCATAAATTCTGAAAAAGAAATTTGTGGACCTGGAGGAAGTTGTTGTCTGTAATTTGTCAATAACACTCAAATTTCATATTACTTTATAAAAATTACTTTTTTAAAATCTAATATTTTTTAAAGATGTATAGTGATTGTAATTATGTAAATACAGTCAATCAGAAAGTTGAATTCTAAAATTTTCAATTTTCTTTCCGATGTTTATTAAAATATTACCGAAATTATCTAAAATCTCTTTTGTATTATTATTCATTGAAGTCGAATTATTTTTAGCCATGGAAATAAAATCGCTTCCAATTTTAATAATTGTCATACTAGAATTCTTCCATTCATCATTTGCAGATTTTAATTCAGATAATCCTTCAGATATTCTCCCATTTATGAAATCTTGAGAGGCTGATGAAAGATGTGAATCAACAGAAGTAAAATTTAGTTGTGATTTAACTTCATTAATTAATTGATTAAAATTTATCTGAATATCTTTTTGGATAGTGTCTTTGCCTGCTTTGAATTCTTTCAATATTTCCTTTGGATCAGTTGAAGCAATAGTTTGTGCTTTTGTATTTTCGAAATGTATTATAGAAATGGAAAGACCAAGAACTATTATAAACACTAAAGTAAATTTTGTATAGGCGTCTACCTTCATAACGTTAAAAATTCAATACTTGTATATATTTTCGATGGTTAAATAATTACTTACGAATGAATAAATGGTATATTTAATAATTTAAGATTTGTATTAAATAATGTAATCCTTATTCATCCGTTAATTAAGGGAATATACTAATTATCGGAAATATACAACTTTACTAAATAAGGGTCTGTAATAACGGTAACTATGAAAAAATCTCCAAAATGGGTGAGAACAGCTCAAATCATACTTGGTACTTTAGCTATCTTTCTTGCAATTGTTGCACTCACAAATTCAGGTCTAACAATTTTGCTCATTTTAATAGCTATAATTTTGGTTTTAACAGGATTTGAAAAAACTATTACTGGATTGTTTATTGCTCATAACTTACGATTCTTTACTATAGGATTAGGAATATTGACTATTATTCTAGCAGGATTGGCATTGACTTATCCTGTAGCAGCTGCTAGAGTACTTTTATTAATTTTGGGATTTTCATTGATGGTAGATGGGTTTTCACGAATAGCTGATGGATTGACCAATAAATCTGAGAAGAGACTAGTTAGAGGATTTACCATAGCAGTAGGAATATTAGCCATAATAATTTCTGTTGGTATTAATATTATTCCTTTCTGGGGTAAATTATTTATTAGTAAATTAATAGCAATAGATTTGATAATTATAGGAGGACAGATGATTATATCTGGAACTGTTAATGTAGAAGCTGGAAAAAAGAAGATAAAGGAAATGATAAAGGAAAAAGTAAAGAAAATCTTTCAAGGACATGAACAGAATGAAGAAAAGAAATAGTATGTAAGAAAATTTGTT
Source organism: Nitrososphaeraceae archaeon (assembly GCA_036376955.1). GTDB lineage: Archaea > Thermoproteota > Nitrososphaeria > Nitrososphaerales > Nitrososphaeraceae > TH1177. Next base: position 1,215 of record DASUZI010000074.1, on the reverse strand, counting down.
GAACATTAATTTTAATTGTGAGAATGCTATAGAATTTGGTCATTAATATATGAAGAAGTTATATATAATATGGTATTGATGACTCGAACTTTTAGTATATTTAATTTCTCTATATAATGGCTAGGTTGAAAGTTGTTATGTTTATGAGACTTAGGGAATTATGTATTAAACGATTATAAAAAGATAAAAAAAATTTTAATAATAAATTTGATTCCTAATCTTATTATTTCGACAGGTTCGTAACTGCGTGGTCCAAATGACAGAAAGGGTTCAATATTCAAAATTCATAGATTAGTGAGTCGAGTATGTCATGTATTTGGACTCGATAAATACGTATGTAATTTTACTTAGATTAAGATTTATAATTTTATATATTCATTAACAAATTTATTCTCAACATATTAACTATCAATTGATTTTGTCAAATGTAAACAAGTCATATTTAATAACTCAAAGTTAAAATCCCTAAAATTTTAGAAAAGGTCTAAAATTTAGGTCAAATTTGTTTCACATTCCACTGTTAAAGACACAATAATATATTGAATTATCTTGGCCCCAGATAACAAATTCTATTATTGAATATTAGATAAGAATGATTCAAAAAGTGTTCAGTATAGCAAAACAAGTCAATATTATAAATATATTATAATATTTTATATTTTTATTTTTAAACAATAAGTTTCTCATAATAAAATCTAAATACTATGTAGTAGAATCCCGACTAAATGAGAAATTTTATTCTCGACTGACCCTTAATTTTTTCGGATCATCTACTATATCTGTTAATAAGTAAATCTATCAGAACTGACCAAATCATATCTATATTTTTCTAATTGTGGAACATTTAGAAAAGTCAAAAATGGTTAATTTCTTATTTACAATTAATTCGATAAACAATAATAATAATTTCAAATCTCATTTTATAATAAGTATGTTCATCTTTAGATTTAGTCAAAAAACTATTCTATTAATAATCTTCTAATTACATCTCGAATTTAAAAAACCTTATAGGATTAATGCTCAAAACTTCCAAACCTTATATAGTTCTTCTATTACAATAGCAATATTGAAAGTATTACTGATATTAACCATAATTCTTTCTCTTTATTCTTTATCTTTTATATTATCTGGTAACAATTTTACCATACTTGCTCAACAAGACGTGGAGACGATAAAACATCGAAACATGGTTATTGATTTAGGTAATGGTGTAAA